>JAPUHG010000261.1 GCA_027297845.1 Gammaproteobacteria bacterium
CGATCGAGCGATTGACCGGCGAGATCCCCGCGGCGCTTCTGGCGCAGGACGGCTTCGTCTCGTCTACAGCCTGCCGCGCCTGCCATCCCGGCAACTACCAGTCGTGGCACGACTCCTTTCACCGGACGATGACCCAGGCCGCAGTGCCGGACGCGCAAGGATACCGTAGCCGAAGCAGCGGCGACACTATGGCGAACGCCTGATCTGCCCGGCCAGCAATAACGCCAGCAACACGATCAGGCAGGTCATGAGCAACGGCCAGTTGCCGACGCGCATAAAAAAGGTCTCGCCGGACAACGGCTGAACCGTTGCGTTAATGACGGCCGGCACAAACTGGCTCGACACTTCAAGTAATTCGCCATGCGGGCCGATCACGGCGGAAATCCCGTTGTTGGTCGCCCTAAGCATGTAACGCTGTGTTTCCATCGATAGCATGCGGGAGATCTGCAAGTGTTGATGCGGCGCGATGGTATCGCCAAACCAGGCATCGTTACTGACATTGACAAGCAGGGCCGCTGCCGGCAAAAACACCCGCTGCTCGGCGCCATAGGCGTCTTCGTAACAGATGCTGGGCGCTACCAGGATGCCGTTGATCGTCAGCGGCGATTGCTCAAATTCTCCCGGCTCGATATCGGTGTACGGCAGGTTCCGCAGACGCATCCAGCGACGAACGAATTCAGGCACCGGGAAAAACTCGCCGAAAGGCACCAGGTGGCGTTTGTAATAGAACTCTACCTGCGGGCCGAGGCTAAGCAGCGCATTATGATACACCTGCGCCTCAGGATCGTAGTCAAGGATCCCCAGCAGCAGCGTATTGCCCCGCTTCAGCATGCGTTTGCGCAATCCCATCAGGTAATCGTCTACCTCAAAAATCAACGCCGGAATGGCCGCCTCGGGCCAAATAATCAGGTCGCTATCCCAATGTCCGTCGGTCATCGAGACATACAGGTCCTTGGTCGGTTCCAGCATCTCGGGTAACCATTTCTTTTCCTGGGGGATCGAAGCCTGCACGATCGTGATCGACATTTTATCGCCGGCATCCATGGTCCACTGAACACGACCAAACAACGCGGCGACGATCCAGATGACAACGATGACGGCGATACCCAGTATTTTCTGTTGCCGCCGCGCCAGCACAATCGTAACCAGTCCGCCGGTGACAACCGCAACGGCCAGGCTGATTCCGTACACACCCATTACCGGGGCAAGCGAACCCAGCCAGGTATCGGTCTGGCTGTATCCCAGGGTCAGCCACGGAAAGCCGGTGAGAAACCAACCGCGCCACCACTCCAACAGGACCCAGGCGGCCGGCAAACCGACCAGCCAGCCGACCGGGCCACGCTGTAGCCGGGCCCGAACCACCAGGTAGCCGAGGAGTGCGTGATACAGGCCCATGATCGCGACCAGACCTAGCATCAGAAGCAACGCCACCAACAGTGGGGCCTTCCCCAGTATATGAATCGAGTGATAAAGCCAGTAGGTACCGGCAAGGAATACGCCGGCGCCAAACAAAAAGCCCTTGCGGGCCGCTAACCGTGCGTCATCGGTCTGCCAGCTGAGAAACAGGACGGCCAGGCACAGAGGCGCCAATGGCCACCACTGGAGTGGGGCAAACGCCATCGGCAGCAACAAACCCGAAAGCGCCACTGCCAGGTCACCCCGGCGACCGCGCAACCACTCGGTCAACAGCCGACTGTCTCCGTATTATTGTTCTTCGAGCGCACCGGGAACGTCCTTTCCACTGACCGTTACCTGGAGAGTATCGATGCGGCGACGTCCCGCACGAGTAACCTTGAAGGCGTAGCCATCGACGGTGACGGTTTCGTCGCGTCCGGGCAGCTTGCCCATCTCACTCAGAATCAGCCCACCGACGGTCCCATAGTCCTCGTCGCTGAATTTGCTCCCAAAGTACTCGTTGAAATCATCGATGCGGGTTAGCGCGTGCACGGTAAACTGGTTCGCACTGTCACGCTGGATGAAAATGTCTTCCTCGATATCGTGCTCGTCATCGATATCGCCGACGATCTGTTCGAGTACGTCTTCGATGGTAAGCAGGCCTGCCACTGCGCCATATTCATCGACCACGATCGCCATGTGGTTGTGACTGGAACGAAATTCCTTGAGCAGGTTTTTCAGGCGCTTGCTCTCGGGGATAAATACCGCGGCCCGCATGTACTCGCGAATATCGAATACGCCGCGGCCATCCCCGGCAAAGTAACGCAGCAGGTCCTTGGCCATCAAAACACCGGCGACCTCATCGCGATCATCGCCCATTACGGGAAAACGCGAGTGCCCGGACTCAATAATAATCGGCAGGATATCGTGCGCCTCGGCATCTCGCTCCACGACGACCATTTGCGAGCGCGGGATCATGATTTCACGGACGTGGGCAGCGGAAACTTCGAGCACACCTTCGAGCATGGCCAGATCTTCGGCATCGAGCAGACCTTTCTTGCCGGCATTCCGGAGATACTCGACGACTTGCGAACGATCCGTCGGCGTGGCGCCAAACAGCCGCCTGATGTTACTCAGCCAGCGGCGCCGCCGGGGACCGTTACTACTTGGAGGCTGCTCGGCGGACATAGCTCAGTCTACCACCTGTAACTGGCTCTGCGTAAGCATAGCAAGGCCGTGCCGATCAACGATCGACGGCATCGGCATAGGGATCCGGGTAGCCGAGCGAAGCCAGAATAGTGGTTTCCAGGGCTTCCATTGCTTTTGCCTCGTCCGCCTGCTGGTGATCGTGCCCCAGCAAATGCAACACACCGTGAATGACCAGGTGCGCCCAGTGCTCCTGTACCTCCTTGCCCTGCTCGGTCGCTTCGCATTCGACTAGCGGTGCGCAGATCACCAGGTCACCCAGCCATGGGTGATCGACTCCGGCCGGCAGGTCAGCCGGGAAAGACAAGACGTTGGTCGGCTTGTCCTGGTCGCGGTATTGCGCGTTCAGCGACTGGCTTTCCGGTTGGTTGACGATGCGTATCGTAATTTCGCGATCCACCTCCTGCTGTTGCAAGGCGGCGATGACCCAGGCACGCAAACGCTTCTCACCGGGCACGGTTGCTGAATCGGAAAGTACCTGGACGGCGAGTTCAACCCCTGGCCCGTTCACGGTTCTAATCCTTTTTGTCGTGTTTTGCATAGGCCTCGACGATCGCCTGGACCAGTGGATGGCGAACCACATCCTGCGCGTTAAAACGGGTAAAACTGACCCCTTTGACTTTGGCCAAGACACGAATGACCTGATTGAGGCCGGACTCCTGGCCGCGTGGCAAATCGGTCTGCGTGACATCACCGGTCACCACCGCGCGTGAGCCAAAACCGATACGGGTCAGAAACATTTTCATCTGCTCTACGCTGGTGTTCTGTGCTTCGTCCAGAATGACGAAACTCTCGCTCAGCGACCGCCCGCGCATAAACGCCAATGGCGCCACTTCGATGACATGTTTTTCGACCAGGCGGGCGACCCGTTCAAAACCCAGCATTTCATAAAGCGCGTCGTACATCGGCCGCAAATAGGGATCGATCTTCTGCGACAGGTCGCCGGGCAGGAATCCCAGCCGCTCGCCGGCCTCCACCGCCGGCCTGACCAGGATTATTCGCCGAACCTCTTCCTGCTCCAGCGCCTCAACCGCACGTGCCACCGCCAGGTAAGTCTTGCCGGTCCCAGCCGGCCCGATACCAATGGTCAGGTCGCTGGTGCGCATGTTGTGCAAGTAATCGAGTTGATTGCGGCCACGGCCACGAATGGTCTTGCGGCGCGTGCGCACCACCTGGTTGATTGTGCTGCTCTCTTCGACCGGAGTCATGCCGGCTTCGCGCAGCGCCATATGGACGTGCTCGGAATCGAGGTCTTCTTCGGCGGTCTGCCGATAGAGCTGGGTCAAAACCTTCGCCGCGTTTTCCGCATTCTTTGATTTGCCAGCGACATTGAAGTGATTGCCCCTGGCGCTGACTTCCACAGCGAAGTGTTGTTCGATCAACTTCAGGTGTTTGTCGAACTCACCGCACAATCGGGCCAGCCGCTTGTTGTCGGCAGGCTCCATGGTCAGTTCCAGCAGTTGCTCGCTCATTCAGGCAACACGGCGCTCTGTTTCGAGACGACCGCGCAGGGAATTCGGCAACGCCTCGGTGATACGAATATCGGCAAACTGGTCGATCAGCGACGGATCACCATCGAAATTTACCCAGCGGTTGTTCTCCGTGCGACCGGAAAGCTGGCTGGGATTTTTTGGCGATGGCTTCTCGACGAGCACGCGTTGTACCGTACCGATCATCGCCTGGCTGATTTGCTGCGCCTGCTGGTTGATTCTTTGCTGTAACAAGACCAGGCGTTGCTGTTTTTCCTCAGCACTGATCTCATCCGCGAACGAGGCGGCTGGCGTGCCGGGTCGTGGCGAATAAATAAAACTGAACGACTGGTCGAAACCGATATCGGCAATCAGGTTCATGGTGTCCTCGAAATCCTGGTCGGTCTCGCCCGGAAAGCCGACGATAAAATCCGATGAGATCGAGATATCCGGCCGCACTTTGCGCAGCTTCCTGATCTTGTGCTTGTATTCCAGCGTCGTATGGCCGCGCTTCATCCGGGCGAGTATGCGGTCCGAGCCGCTTTGCACCGGTAGGTGCAGGAAATTGGCCAGCTTGGGAATCTCCGCGTAGGCCCGGATCAGGCTGTCGCTAAACTCCAGCGGGTGCGAGGTCGTAAAGCGAATACGTTCAACGCCAGCGATCGCCGCGACGAAATGAATCAGCGTCGCAAGATCCGCCTCGGTACCGTCATTCATCGGACCCCGGTAAGCGTTGACGTTTTGCCCGAGCAGGTTGATTTCCCGAACCCCCTGCTCAGCGAGTTGCACGACCTCGGCGATAACATCATCGAACGGGCGACTGAATTCCTCACCGCGCGTGTAGGGCACCACGCAAAAAGTACAGTACTTGCTGCATCCTTCCATCGCCGAAACGAAAGCAGTTGCCCCATTGGCACGGGGTTGCGGCAGGTTATCGAATTTCTCGATCTCCGGGAAACTGATATCGACCTGGCCCTGACCGCTGCTGCGCAGTTTGTCGACCATCGCCGGCAAGCGATGCAAGGTCTGCGGACCAAAAACCAGGTCAACATAGGGCGCGCGCTTGCGGATCGCCTCACCTTCCTGTGAGGCGACGCAGCCGCCGACACCGATGACCAGCCCGGGCTTGTCTTTTTTCCATTTCTTCCAGCGACCCAGCTGCGAAAACACTTTTTCCTGTGCCTTTTCGCGAATCGAGCAGGTATTGAGCAACAGGACATCGGCCTGTTCCGGTTCGCTGGTCAACTCCAGGCCATGCGATTCCCTGAGTACGTCCGCCATTTTCTCGGAGTCGTACTCATTCATCTGGCAACCGAAGGTCTTGATATAAAGTTTTCCTGGCATAGCGTTGTAGCGCAGCGGCCCTATAGTCCTAAGCAATTGACGTAAGTTACTATTTTTCCTTGTATTTTTCCAGCAAAGCCTGGAAATCTGCGACCCAGACCCCTACTTGATAAAGCCGAGGTTCTCCAGCTTGATCAGGATCTGGTGAGCCGCGTTATCCGGCGAGATGTGCTGGGTATCGATGTTGACCTCCGGATTCTCCGGTTCCTCATAGGGATCGGAAATACCGGTAAACTCCTTGATGATGCCCGCCCGCGCCTTCGCGTAGAGTCCTTTGCGATCGCGTTGCTCGCACACCTCAAGCGATGTGGAAACGTGAACCTCGATAAACCCGCCATATTGTTCGATCGTCTCCCTGACCTTGCGTCGCGTGGCGCTGTAGGGCGCGATCGGAGCACAGATCGCGA
>JAPUHG010000262.1 GCA_027297845.1 Gammaproteobacteria bacterium
AAGGACAAGCTGACCCACTGAGCAAAATTGAGCGAAAGGCGATTGCTTATGCAAAGAACCTGTTGAGTTTGTTCGAAAAATAAGTCCATCCTCCGCATCCAGGCCCGTCCCGAGGGGTCGCTAACCTTGTTTCTCAGGGAGAAGGAATTGTTTGAGTTGTGCAAGAGTTTGCGCCCACAGCGAAAGTCAGCTTGTGGCCGAAAGCGGACATTATCGTAAGAAAAAGCCACTTGATCGGGTCTTTAATCTGTGAACTGTACGGATTGCGGTAATTGGGAACTTGGAGTACTCTTTCGGTTCTGAGGTGTATGTATTTGAATTTAATAGGAAACATTAGAGGCAAACAGCGTCGCTGGGCACCGCGTGTGCTGGCGAGCTGGTGCGTGGTCTGGCTGGGCCTGGCCATGCAGCCGTGCGCGATGGCTTTTGAGGTTTCCGATCACGATCAGAATCAACAACACCACAGCATGTCCGGTGACATGCAGCACGGATCGCATGCCTGCCCATTCTGCCCACCCATGGGGGATGCCGGCACCATCGGTTGCGCTGACGATCAGGCTCGTTGCGCCTACCCCGATAGCATCGATTATGACGGGCGTGTGCACCAACTCAAGAAAGCCGATGTTGGCGATTTGGTACTCCCTTCTACATTCGTACCGATTACCATCATCAAAACCGTACAACACGATCAAGCTCGCGGCTCGGCAGTCTTTCTGACCCCGAGCGATCCTCCCATCCATCTGCAGCTCTGCGTATTTCTTAAATAGCCGTCTCCCCCACGAGCAGCCTGTCGGACTTAGGGCATATCTACTGTGGCGGCGGAAATTGGCCCATTTTTCCGATCATTCTCGTTAAATAGCGCTGTTATTCGCCTTGAATGATCGAAAAACTTGCCTCAATTTCCCAACCGCCTCGCGACGATTGCCTAAATCAGACAGGCTGCCATGCCATTTTTCCCGGCACGTTTGGAGGAGATATCCATGCAACACCCACAAGGGACCGCGTCCCATTACAATTTCTGGTCTGTCACGGACAATTTAACGCTGCGGCCTGTCGCCATCTGTTTTCTGTTACTCGGTGTTGGAATATTGCACGCGCCCGGCGTACGGGCTGCGACGGCCGTACCGTTGAGCCCGAATGAAGCAGAGCTCATCGCGCTCGCCGATGAGCCAGGTTTCGAGGCGCTTACGGAAAACGCCGCGGCCATCATGCAGCAGTCGGTAGCCGCCGGTCAGTTACCCGATCCAATGCTAGGCGTTGGCTTGCAAAATTTTCCGATTCAAAGCGGTGGTTTTACAACGGAAGGAATGACCCAGGCCGTGATCGGTCTGCGCCAGGCGTTCCCGCGCGGAAACACACGCAAGCTCAAGACCAGTCAGCTCGAGTCGCTGTCCACCGGGGTAACCGCGGATGCCGACAATCGAACACGTCAGGTCGTCCTTGCCACTCGCCAGGCATGGCTCGGTGTTTACTACTGGGAACAATCCAAAAAAATGGTCCTCGATAGCCGCGCCTATTTCTCGGATTTGCTCGTGATCACACGGTCTTTATATGCAGTCGGCAGCCGCAACCAGCAAGACGTGCTGCGTGCGGAGATTGAATTAAGCCGGCTGGATGATCGACTGGTCGAGATCGATCGCCAGATTACCGACCAGCGTGCCCGGCTTGCGCAATGGGTTGGCGATACGCATGCCGATCGTCCGCTGGACACCGATTTGCCCGAGTGGAACCAGGTTCCCGAGCTGCCTGATCTTGTGGCTCAACTCGAAACCCACCCGGCGATGCTCGCCGCCGATTCCCGGATTGCGGCACGCCAAAGTGGCGTAGGGCTTGCCAACGCAAGCTATAAGCCCGCCTGGGGTTTGGAGGCCAAACTGGGTCTACGCGGCGGTGAGTTGTCAAACGGAACTTCGAGATCCGATTTTGCCACTCTCATGCTCACGGTGGACCTGCCGCTTTTCCACAAAAACCGTCAGGACAGAGTCCTTGCATCGGCAAGGCATCTGAAACAATCGTCACTGGCGGCAAAAACCAAACTGGCCCGGGCACTCCGCCAGGAACTTGAATCCGAGTACGCGCATTGGACTGAGCTCTCGCTACGCATCGGCATCTACCAGGAACGAATTGTTCCGCAGTCGGCAGAACTTTCCGCAGCGGCGCTTGCTGCCTACCAGGCCGATGCCGCCGATTTCGCCGATCTCATGCGAGCTTATATCCATGAACTCGATACACGTATCGAACAGACAAAACTTCAGACAGACAGACTGCGCTCATATGCCTTGATTGCGGCATTGGGAGGATTTTGATATGAAAAAACTAAGCCCTTTGTTAATTTTAGTCGTCGTCGCCGCGAGCGGTTTTTTTCTCGGTCGCTGGATATTCCCGGGTGACGCCGGGTCAGATCCCGCTGCCACCAGTGATGAGCCCGAGGTCCTTTACTGGGTGGCGCCGATGGATGCCAGGTACCGGCGCGATGAACCGGGCAAGTCTCCCATGGGTATGGATCTCGTTCCGGTCTACGCGGATTCCGGTGGCGAGACCGATCCGGCTGTCGTCTGGATCGACCCGGTCGTCATTAACAATCTGGGTGTGAGGACGGCCGTCGTCGAAAGCGGGAGCCTGCCGCGGATTATCGACACCGTTGGCTATGTCGCCTACGACGAATCGACGTTCAATCATATCCATTCACGCGCAGACGGCTGGATCGAGAAACTCAACATCGACAGCACTGGCGAAAGCGTCGAGCGTGGCCAGGTTCTCTTCGAGCTTTATTCACCCACGCTGGTGAACGCACAGGAAGAGTTTGTCGCCAGCCTGGCAAGCAAGTCATCGGCGTTGCGCGAAGCATCCGCTAATCGGCTGCGTTCCCTGGGTTTTGGTGAAAACCAGATCAAGGCTTTACAGAAAACCAGGCAAGTCCAGCAACGGGTGCGCTTTTATGCACCCAACGACGGCATTGTTGCGCAACTCCTGGTCCGCGAGGGCATGTATGTCACGCCGGCAATCGAGATTATGAGTCTCGGCCAGCTGGACAAGATCTGGCTAATGGTCGAGGTCTTCGAACGCCAGGCAGCGTGGGTGGAGCCCGGTCAGCGGGCTGAAGTTCAGCTCGGCTATCTGCCGGGCAGGATCTGGCACGGTATCGTTGACTATGTCTACCCCGAACTTAGCCCCGGTACGCGTACGGCACGGGTTCGGATACGTTTCGACAATCCGGATAGATCCCTGCGGCCAAACATGTTTGCCGGAATCAGAATCTTTGGCACGGCGGTCCCCGATGCAATCCACATACCGCAACAAGCGCTGATCCGTGGTGGATCAGTCGATCGTGTGGTGCTGGCGGAAGGTGACGGGCGCTTTCGCTCCAGGCCTGTGGTCGCGGGAATCGAGTCGGGCGATCGGATCCAGATATTGTCCGGGCTTTCTGTCGGCGAGACAGTCGTAAGTTCGGGACAGTTCCTGATCGATTCGGAGTCGAACATCGATGCCGAGATCGCGCGCATGGAACAGGCGGCTGGCGCTGACGACCATTCAAATCACAAACAAGCGGAGTAAACCCTGATGATTGCAAACATTATCCGCTGGTCCGTGAACAACCGCTTCATGGTGCTGCTGGCGACAGTTATTCTGACCGCCGGCGGTATTTATTCGATTTCGCAAACACCGGTCGACGCGATACCGGACTTGTCGGATGTGCAGGTCATCATCAAGACCAGTTACCCCGGCCAGGCGCCGCAGGTCGTCGAAGACCAGGTCACCTATCCGCTGACCACCGCGATGCTGGCCGTACCCGGCGCCAACAAGGTACGCGGCTATTCGTTTTTTGGCGATTCATACGTGTACATTATTTTCGACGACGGGGTGGATCTTTACTGGGCGCGATCCCGGGTACTCGAATATCTCAGCCAGGTCGCGCCTACCCTGCCGGAAGGTGCGCGGCCGGCGCTGGGACCGGATGCGACCGGCGTCGGCTGGATACTCGAATACGCGCTGGTCGACCGCAGCGGCCAGCATGATCTTTCTCAACTAAGGTCCATACAGGACTGGTTTTTGAAATACGAACTGCAGACCGTACCCGGCGTCTCCGAAGTCGCCACCGTGGGTGGCATGGTCCGGCAATACCAGGTCGTGGTCGATCCCGACAAACTGCGCGCTTACGGCCTGAGCCTGGCGCAGATCAGGAAAGCTATCCAAAACGCCAACCAGGAAACCGGCGGATCGGTACTCGAGATGGCCGAAGCGGAATACATGGTGCGCGCCTCGGGCTATCTACAAAGCGTTGCGGATCTCGAGCACGTGCCGGTCAAAACGGCAGCGAATGGCATTCCGGTCCTGCTTGCGGATATCGCGGAGATTCGTGTAGGCCCGCAGATGCGCAGAGGAATCGCCGAGCTCAATGGCGAGGGTGAGGTCGTCGGCGGCATCATCGTGATGCGCTGGGGAGAAAATGCCTCACGCACGATCGATGCGGTGAAAGAAAAACTACGGCAACTGGAGAAAAGTCTCCCAAATGGAGTGGAGGTAGTAATCACCTACGACCGTTCGTCGTTGATCGATCGCGCCGTGGAATCGCTATCGCACAAGCTGGTCGAGGAATTCATCGTCGTCGCGCTGATCTGCGCCCTGTTCCTGTTCCATTTGCGCTCGTCCATGGTCATCATCCTGAGCCTGCCGATCGGCATTCTTTCCGCATTCATTGTCATGAGAATGCAGGGCATGAACGCCAACATCATGTCGCTGGGCGGTATTGCGATTGCGATCGGCGCCATGGTCGATGCCGCCATCGTCATGATCGAAAATGCTCACAAACATATCGAGAGAAACCCGATCAATGACCAGAATCGCTGGCAGGTCATCACCCAGGCTGCGACCGAAGTCGGGCCACCGCTGTTTTTCTCGCTGTTGATCATAACGCTGAGTTTTTTGCCGATATTTACGTTGCAGGCGCAGGAAGGACGTCTGTTCTCTCCGCTGGCGTTTACCAAGACCTATTCGATGGCGGCGGCGGCTATTCTTTCTATTACCCTGGTACCCGTCCTGATGGGCTATTTCATCCGCGGCCACATAACGCCGGAGATGAAAAACCCGGTCAACCGGATTCTCATGGCCGCATACCGGCCATTGATAACGCTGGTCATCAAGCGGCCGAAAGCCGTCCTGCTGGCGAGCGCGCTGATTGTACTGTTCGGGCTCTGGCCGGCCAACAAGCTGGGGTCCGAGTTCATGCCGCCACTGGATGAAGGCGACATCAT
>JAPUHG010000263.1 GCA_027297845.1 Gammaproteobacteria bacterium
TTTTAAGTCAATTGGTTTACAAGCGCCTTATGTGGCTCATGTTGCAATACAGCAGTCGTTATAATTGTTGCTAATTGCTTTAACGTCTAGAATCCGGCCGTTACAAAAAAAACAATTCTCGCTAGCGTCGTTCCGGAGCCATGAGTTCCTCGAACGAATTCAATATCGATAAAAAAAGGGGAGACAAACATGGGACCAGCAAAAATTGTACGTATGCTCGCAACAGCAGTAGCCGTTATTGCCGCTTTTGTGACGATTCCATATGCGGGGTTAATCATGGCCTTACTCGGTCTTGGCATCGGCTATTTCGTCGCTGCTGATGACAGAGTGCGTTTTCTGGTCACGGCGATAGCCCTGACGACAGCGGTGGCCAGCGGATTAGGTGACATTCCGGCTGTTGGTGAATATATCACCGCGATCTTTGGCAATGTCAGCACCATCATCAACTCAGGTGCCCTGGTTGTCATCGGTACCGGCATCTATGAAAAAGTCATGGAGTAATCGAACCTGGTTCGATAGTCATTCCCGAATAACAGGGAATACCTAAAGGGACCTTCGGGTCCCTTTTTTAATACAACCGGTCGTCATGCTTCGAATCCTGGTATGGATTGTTTGTTGGTGGTTTATATGTATTAAAGGAGCAGAGGGCTCAAAACCTGATTTCTCCGCCAGACCGGGCCAAACCAGCAAGATGCAGGTACAATACCGCGGCTCGGAGGGGTGCCAGAGTGGTCGAATGGGCTTGACTCGAAATCAAGTGTACGGTTTGCCGTACCGTGGGTTCGAATCCCACCCCCTCCGCCAAAAGGAAAGCGACCCCATGTTGGGGGCGCCTTTGTTTTTGCAGATTCATATGGATAACATGGAAAACAAGAAAAGTTTCTACACCCGGGAAGAGCTGGAGACCTGCGGCGCCGTCGGGCTGTTCGGTCCCGATGCGGGCAAACTGCCATCCGGAAACATGCTGAAGTTCGACCGCATCGTCGAGATTAACGACGATGGCGGTCCCCACTCCAAGGGGCATATCGTCGCGGAACTGGATATCCACCCGGACCTGTGGTTTTTTGCCTGTCACTTCGTCGGTGATCCGGTCATGCCCGGTTGCCTGGGCCTCGATGCGTTGTGGCAGCTTTGTGGATTTTTTCTGACCTGGAAAGGCTGCAAGGGCAAGGGAAGAGCGCTGGGTGCGGGCAATGTGAAATTCACCGGCCAGGTTCTGCCGACCGCCGGGAAAGTGACGTACACTCTGGATATGAAAAGAGTGATTACCCGGAAGCTGAACATGGTCATAGCCGATGGCACCGTTGCCGTAGATGGAAGAACAATCTATACCGCTGAAGATTTACGCGTCGGGCTTTTCATTTCCACCGAAGATTTTTAGGGGGCTCGCATGAGCCGAGTAGTAGTCACGGGGATGGGACTGATTTCCTGTTTGGGAAATGACAAGGAAACCGTGCTTGATTCACTGCGTCATGGGAAATCGGGCATCAGCTTCAATGAAAAATTCCAGGAAATGGGTTTGCGCAGCCGAGTCTGCGGTTCTGTGGATATTGACCTCAGCGAGCATATCGATCGCAAGGCCAAGCGCTTTATGGGCGATGCCGCCGCTTATGCATACGTTGCCATGCAAAACGCCATCGATGATGCGGGCCTGAGCGATGACGAGGTCTCGAATCCGGGTACAGGAATAATCGCCGGTTCAGGCGGCGCGTCAAGCGCCAATTTAACCTGGGGCGCAGACAAGCTGCGTGAAAAAGGGGTGCGCCGCGTTGGTCCGTACCTGGTTCCGCGCACGATGAGCAGTACCGTTTCCGCTTGTCTCGCTACCCATTTTGGCATTCGCGGCCTCAATTATTCCATTACATCGGCTTGCGCAACCAGTACCCATTGCATTGGCGCGGCCATGGAACAAATCCAGTGGGGCAAACAGGACTTGATCTTTGCCGGCGGTGGCGAGGAAGAAGACTGGGTCCTGGCGATGATGTTTGACGCCATGGGAGCATTGTCGACCCAGTACAACGACACGGCTTCGAGCGCATCGCGTGCCTATGACGCAGGTCGTGACGGCTTTGTCATCGCCGCGGGTGGCGGCATGCTGGTAGTGGAAGAACTGGAGCACGCAAAGGCCCGCGGTGCGAAAATTTATGCCGAGATCGTCGGTTATGGAGCAACCTCCGATGGTGAGAACATGGTGGCGCCTTCAGTTGAAGGTGCGGTGCGCTGCATGCAGCAGGCCATCGCCACCGTCGATGCGCCAATAAACTACATCAACACTCATGGCACCAGTACCCCGGTGGGCGATCTCGCCGAGCTTGACGCCATCCGCAGGGTGTTTGATGAAGAGATACCACCGCTAAGCTCAAGCAAGTCCTTGTGTGGTCATTCGCTCGGCGCTGCCGGCGTACAGGAGTCGATCCACTGCCTGCTCATGCTGGAAAATAATTTCATGGCGGGCTCGGCCAATATTTCCGAACTCGATCCGAAGGCGGAAGGTTTCCCCATTTTGCTCGAGAGCAAGGAAAACGCCGATCTGAACACCATCATGACCAACAATTTCGGTTTTGGTGGCACCAATGCCTGCCTGGTATTTCAGCGCTACTAAAAACACCCCCCTCTTTGCTGCGCCGCAACAGAAGCTCTCTTTTTTTGGTTTTCGGAGCGTAAAACGCGATATTATCGGCTTTACGCAACTGACATCAGCGGGTTTGTAAGCTGCTGCTGAGAGGATGGAACCTTTGCGAGTCCTGACCGCGCTACTGGTCGCGGTGGTTCTGGGCACCTGCTCGGAACCCCCGTCAATGGTGGATCAGATCAAGACGCTCGGTGAGCTGCGGGTCATCACCCGGAACAGCCCCACGACCTATTACATCGGTCACGAAGGCGCTATTGGGCCTGAATACGATTTGGTCAGCCGTTTTGCCGAAGAGCTTGGTGTCGAGCTCAGGATCGATGTCGAAGTAGAACTGCAATCGCTGATCCCGGGTGTAAGATCAGGACGCGCCCATATCGCGGCCGCCGGTCTGACCATCACTTCGGACCGCCTCGGCGAGGTTGCCTTTGGTCCCGCCTACGACGACATCGCCGAATACCTGGTTTATCGAGTCAACACGCGACGCCCCAGGGAGCCAAGGGACCTGATCGGCAAAAGCATCGAGGTCATCAAAGGCAGCGCGCATGCCGACACCATGCATCAGCTGCGTCAACGCTACCCCGACCTGACCTGGATCGAAACACCCAACATCACCAGCGAAGAACTGATCTACCAAGTCGCACAAGGCAAAATCGATTACACGATTGCGGATTCCAGCGAATTCAAAGTGTCGCAGAAATTTCATCCCGAAGTCCGGGTTGCCTTTCAACTAAGAAAAAACCTGCCGCTGGCCTGGGCGATACCAAAAAATGCGCCGACCCTGCAGGATTCGGTACAGGAGTTCTTTGCCAGACTCAAAGAGAGCGGCGAACTCGATCGCATTCTGCAAAAATACTATGGCAACATCGGTAATTTCGATTATGTCGGCACGCGGGCGTTCCTGCGCCATATCGAAACACGACTGCCACAGTTTCGAACCAGCTTCCAGAAATCCGCCGCCGTTGAAGACATGGATTGGCGTTTGCTGGCGGCAGTTGGCTACCAGGAATCGCACTGGAATCCAAAGGCGGTATCGCCGACCGGCGTCCGCGGGATCATGATGCTGACCCAACTGACTGCTCGCCAGTTGGGTATCCATAACCGAATCGATCCCGTGCAAAGCATCTCGGGTGGAGCGCAGTATATCCAGGAAATGATGCGCAGGATCCCGGAACGTATTCCTGAACCCGACCGGACCTGGCTGGCGCTGGCATCCTATAACGTCGGCTGGGGGCACATGGAGGACGCCCGGATCATTACCGAGATCCGCGGGCTGAACCCGGATCGCTGGGACGATGTCCGCAGCAGCCTGCCATTACTGACCCAGAAAAAATGGTATTCCAGAGTCCGGCGAGGCTATGCCCGCGGCTGGGAGCCGGTCCATTACGTGGACAATATACGCAGCTATTACGATGTGCTCCTGTGGCTGTACTCCGACTCCAGCCCGTTCAGAGACCGGCTTGAGCTTGAAGATGAAGAAGAAAAAACCGAAGAACCGATCGAAGCCTGAGACCGGCTTCCCACCCATCGCCAATGCGAACTCCCGGTTGTTGATACTCGGCTCCATGCCCGGTGTCATGTCTTTGCAGCGACAGCAATATTATGCGCAACCGCGTAACGCATTCTGGCCCATCATGGGTGAGTTGTTCGGCGCAACCACCGAACTGGATTACGAACTGCGCCTGCAAAAGCTGAGCGATGCCGGTATCGCGCTGTGGGACGTACTACGAAGCTGTGAGCGAGTGGGCAGCCTGGATGCAAACATCGATATGCAGACCGCGCAAACCAATGACTTCGTCGGGTTTTTCTCGGCGCACAGGAAAATCGATCGCGTTTTCTTTAACGGCGCCACCGCGGCCCGGGTCTTCGAACGGCATGTGTCAGCGGAAATCGAAGCGGCGGGTATCGGCCCGGTCAAACTGATTCGTTTGCCATCGACCAGTCCCGCGCATGCCGCGATGCGCTACCCGGAAAAACTTCGGCGCTGGTCAGTAATTGTGGAATAAGTTCAACGCCGCTGCTTGAAAAAATCCCTGAGCAACTCCCCGCATTCCTTGTCCATGAGTCCGCCATCGACTTCGAGCTGGTGATTCAACTGCTCGGCTTGTACCAGGTTGAATACCGAGCCGGTCGCACCGGTTTTTGGATCCGCTGCGCCATAGACCAGTCTCTTGACGCGCGCGTGCACCATGGCGCCTGCGCACATCGCGCAGGGTTCCAGCGTTACATACAGTGTGGTATCCGAAAGCCGATAGTTGTCCAGCCGGCGGGCGGCCTTGCGCATGGCCTGCATTTCGGCGTGCGCCGAGGGATCGGCCAGCGTGATGGGCTGGTTAAAACCCTCGCCAATGATCTGGTCGTCGTAAACGACAACGGCGCCCACCGGCACCTCCCCCTGCTCCCGGGCCTGCCTGGCAAGCTCCAGCGCCCGGGACATGAATACCTGGTCTGGATTATTTTTAGCGTCAGACTCGACCATGATTATTCATGCAAGGCAGGAGAAGCCGATTCCCGTCTCAATGGTCACAGGATGTTACTTATAGTCTTTATTCAATACTTCTATTTCCCTTAATTTCATCTCAAGTCTGATGACTTTAGCAAGTGCGGCCAGTCCAAAAATAAAACCAAGAATTCCCATTGCTTCCATTATTTACTCCCATTCGATGGTGGCGGGTGGTTTGCCGGAAATATCGTAAGTAACCCGGGAGACACCAGGCACTTCGTTGATGATTCGGCGGCTGACATGATCCAGAAAATCATAGGGTAATCGAGCCCAGTGCGCGGTCATGAAATCGATCGTTTCGACGGCGCGCAGGGCAATGACATAATCGTAACGCCGGCCATCACCCATGACACCGACCGATTTGACGGGCAGGAAAACCGCGAAGGCCTGGCTGGTCTTTTCATACAACTCGTGTTTGTGTAGCTCGTCCATGAAAATAGCATCGGCCAGCCGCAGCAGATCGGCGTATTCTTTTTTGACTTCGCCGAGTATGCGTACTCCCAGGCCCGGCCCGGGGAATGGATGGCGATAAAGCATTTCGTAGGGCAGACCCAGTTCGAGACCGATCTTCCTGACCTCGTCCTTGAACAGCTCGCGCAACGGCTCGACCAGCTGCATATTCATTTTCTCGGGCAGACCGCCGACATTATGGTGCGACTTGATGACCTTTGCTTTACCCGTCTTTGCACCCGCCGACTCGATGACATCCGGATAAATCGTGCCTTGTGCGAGCCACCTGACGCCTTCGAGTTTGTGCGCTTCTTCCTCGAAAACCTCGATGAACAGCCGACCTATGATTTTTCTTTTTTCCTCCGGGTCGGTCACACCCTGAAGACCATCGAGAAAGCGCTGCTCGGCATCGATGCGAATCACCTTGATCCCCATGTGCCTGGCAACCGTGGCCATGACCTGGTCGCCTTCATGCAAACGCAGCAGACGATGATCGACGAACACGCAGCTAAGCTGGTCACCGATGGCCTGGGGCAACTTCGCGGCGACGACTGATGAATCCACGCCACCCGATAAGCCAAGCAGCACCTGGTCGGCACCCACTTGCTCGCGAATTTTCGCGATGCTGTCGCTGATGATATTTCCTGATGTCCAGTCGGCGGCCAAACCACAAATCTCGTGGAGGAAGCGGCTAAGGATGCGTTCACCCTGCTTGGTATGGGTGACTTCGGGATGAAATTGCACGCCATAAAAACCACGCGCTTCATCGGCCATACCGGCCAACGGCGCGTTGTCGGTCCGGGCAATGACGCTAAAACCATCGGGTAGCTCATCGACCCGGTCGCCGTGACTCATCCAGACATCGAGCAGTGGCGTACCGTCGTCAGTGCATTGGTCCTCGATGTCTTTTAACAGGCGCGAGTCGCCGACCCTTTGTACGCTGGCATAACCGAATTCACTATGACCGGCCGTGGTGACTTTGCCACCCAGCTGCTCGGCCATGGTTTGCATGCCATAACAGATACCAAGCACCGGCACGCCATAATCGAATACCGCGGCGGGCGCTCGCGGCGTCTGTACAGCAGCGCTGTGGTCGATCGCCGATTCGGGGCCACCGGAGAGAATAATGCCCTGCGGGGCAAATTCGCGAATATCTTCGTCGGTTACGTCCCAGGGGAATATCTCGCTGTAAACACCGGCTTCGCGGACTCGGCGGGCGATCAGCTGAGTGTACTGTCCGCCAAAATCGAGGATCAGTACCCGCTGGGCGTGGATATCGGGTTGCTGGGTGGGATCAGGAGTCGCAGCAGCCATATTCAGTTCCACCGGGCATGGTATTGAAAAATTCTCAGGCGAGTGCGAGACAAGGCAAGAATCGGCGAGAAAGCGCAGTGTACACGCCAGTACATGAGCATTTCGAGTCGATTCTTAACGCCGTATTGTGCCGTCTGAGGGTTTTTCGACAGGCTGCTAAGGGCGGTCGCGGAGAACACAGTCAAAGTCCAGCAACTCTTCGCCGTAACGTACCCAACGTTTGTCGATGACCCACGGCTCTGCGAGCATGACCGGATCCGTCAGCGACATGCGCAGCGTCAGGAAGGCGTTGTCGTCGACGACGGCGTACTCCTCGACTAGCGTCGCCTCCTCACTCGTCCAGAAGAATCCCGCGTCCCTGGCGA
>JAPUHG010000264.1 GCA_027297845.1 Gammaproteobacteria bacterium
ACCGCGTTACATGGTGCCGCTCGCGGGCATGATATTCGCCAACTCGATGAACGCCGTCAGCCTCGCGGCCGAACGGTTCGAGGCGGAACGGGACAGAGACGTTGGCTACACCGAAGCACGCAGCGCGGCATTGCAGGCATCGTTAATACCGATCATCAATTCGCTGTTCGCCGTGGGGCTGGTTTCGCTGCCGGGCATGATGACCGGGCAGATTCTCTCCGGCGTCTCACCGTTCATCGCGGCCCGGTATCAAATCGTCGTCATGTGCATGATATTCGGCACCGCCGGCATGTCATCGGCGATTTACCTGGCGTTGGCAAAAAGGGACCCACAGAGTGGCCAGGCGTAAACAAGATGTGGGACGCACAGATTCAAACCTTCGATGGCGACCGTATCCAGAAAATCACGATCACCGAAAACAAAGAACCGGTTCCTTACTCCGCCGTTGTACAAGCGTGGAGGGACAACCAGGAATTTCGCGCTTTCTTTATATCCCTGATCGCCAAAGCGCCGTTCCCGGCATGCTACTGGGAAACCCCGCCGGTCACTAAGGTCACTTTCGATCAGCAATTCGAGTTTGTATTGGTGGATAGCTCGCAACTGCGCGATGTGCGAGCGGATCCTGTCACCTTTGCCGGCCACTTCGAATCATCGGGCGCCATTGACGCAGTGGTCAGCTTCTGGAATCTTGGCAAGGATGCATTGCTGGTTGCACCCTGCCCGCTTGATGATGATTCCGCTTACGCCCACCTGGCGGATTTCACAAGAAACGCACCGCTCGAGCAACAACACGCACTTTGGAAAAGAGTCGGGATCGCGGTCGAGGAGCAACTTTGCGATCGGCCGCTGTGGCTCAGCACCGCGGGAACCGGCATATACTGGCTGCACGTGAGACTGGATAGCCGTCCGAAGTACTATACTTACCAACCGTACCGAGAAGCGCGTTGAATCTACGCAGAGCATGACAAAAGAAATCGAGCGCATCCTTTCAGGAGATTCTGCCGGCTAAATAGAGCCTAATTGAGCCGCCATATCGGCTTCGATCTCTGCCCGCATGGATTGAAATTCGGCTTCGTCACGTATCGAATCCAGGTTGGGATCGTGATCGATGTAAAACCACCAAGAAGCACGCCAGCCTTCGTCGATAGCCGTCCTGAGAGCCGCAAGCGCTTTGCCGGTCTCACCACGCAAAGCATAAATAATGGCGTCCGCGATCCAGTATCCACCCTGACCAAGCCGTGGGATCGTCTGCACGAATGCCAGGCATTTTTCCAGGAGCCTCTCTGCCCGCTCCTGCTCGCCGAGTTTCATTAGCACCAGCGCAAAATCGATAGAGACCTGGAAATTGATTCTGTTTATTTGCAACTCCTGGTCATCGAGTAACGCTGGAAAGTATTGTTCATACCTGGCGCGGGCCTCTGCATCGCGGCCCGCCCGCAAATCCTCATTACGCAGCAGTGCAATCGCCGCCCAGCCCCACCAGACATTTGGATTGGCCGTGAGGGCCTTGCCGGCACACTCATAAACTATGGCGTCTTCGCCCCGCTTCAAGGCCAGAAACGCCCGGGCAACATTTGGCCGGTAGGTTTCTGACCCCAGCTCAATGGCCTTGTTAACCCGGCGCTCGGCCTCTGCCTGATCGCCCAGGTCCAGGTACAGAAGACCGAGATAAGCCGGATAATTTGGACTGCTCGGCGAGGTCGAGACGCCTTTCTCGAACCAGGGCAACGCCTCGGCGATACGCCCGTATGCCTCCCAGTAAACGAAACCGATAAGCGGATAAACGGCGGCAATAGCCGGATCGATCCCGATCACCCGGTGATACTGAGCCAAAGCCTCTTCGAACCTGCCCTGAACATCCAGAAAAACACCCAGATTAATGTTGATGGCGGGTGACAACGGATCGAGTTCGGCAGCTTTTTTGCCGAGCACAGCAGCTTCATCGACACGGTCCAGTTGGTTGATCAGCAACTCGCCGTACCAGTGATGGGCCGTGGCATAGTTTGGATTCAGTTCCACGGCGCGTTTAAACGTCTGCTCCGAATCCACAAATTCATTGCGAAATTCCTGCAAAGCAGCCAGCGAGGTATGAGCCTCACCCGATCGATCGTCCAGCTCCAGCGCCTTCTTGACGACGGGCTCGGCTTTTTTCACCATTGCGTCCATCGTCATGTTGCCATAATGAGCCTGCATCAAGTAACCGTCTGCCAGACCGACATAGGCCAGCGCAAAATCGGGGTCAAGTTCTATCGCATGCTGAAAATGTTCAACGGCTTCGGCTACGTCCTTGGTTGTTCTTGTTGCCACGCGCTGTTTGCCCAGGAAATATGCTTCCAGGGCGGCCATGTTTTCAGTGGGGACAAAAGAAAGCCGATCCTGCTCGTCGGGCGACAGCGTGGCCCGCAACGCCTCGGCAATGGCGGCGGATATTTCCCCCTGGATCGCAAAAATATCTTTCGCGGTCAGATCCCGGTCATAAACTTCGGCCCAAAGATGTTCATCGGTCGCGGCATCGATCAACTGAACATTGATATGGACACGGTCGCCCGACCGTTGTACGCCACCTTCGAGGACGCTCGATACGCCCAGCTCCCTGGCAATTTGCGGGATGGTTTTCGTGGTATCGCGATATTGCATCACCGAGGTACGCGAGATGGTTTTGATCGAGCCTATCTTCGCGATGCAGGTCAGCAGATCGTCATGAATGCCAATAGTGAATGGCTCATTGGCAGGATCCCGGCTCAGATTCTCCAGCGGCAGGACCGCGATGGAATTACCATCGATGACCGGCCTCGCCGCGGGCTCTTCCCGATTGGGCTTTACTGCCGGCGCCAGGCCGCTTCCTGAATCGCGCTTGATCCCCTGCGGAGTAATATCAAAGGCCCATGCCAGGATGACCGCCAACGGGAACCCGAGGATCACAAAGAAGGTGAACACCTGCAGAATCCACTCGGGAGAATTGAAGGTCGGCAAAACGACCGAGGCTATTTCCACCAGCAGCCAACTGACCCCGGCATAGACCGCCGCAACCCGAAACACCTTGCGACGGCGTAACTCTTTAATCAGCTGTGAGATGCCGGCCATTTACGCTCCCGGAACCAAGGGTGAAGGATAACAGCACGCAGCGGGTAGCGTCGCCGTACTCCACCACCAAAAATCGCATCAAAAGGTTTTGCCGAACCACTTGGCACCTGTTTTGGCTGGTGGGCGAAGCTTGCTCTTATCCCATGCTGGATATCTGAAGCTGATGGCGTACAGTAGGTCTAGCCAAAGGGGGAGTCAGAACAATGAGAAAATGGATATCACTTTTTTGTGTGCTGGTAATCGCCAGCGGATTTGGTTTCGCAAGGGCCGACGATTCGGATATGAGCTTCTTCCTGACCAGCGAAGGACCGGGAGACGGCGCAAATCTAGGCGGTCTGGCGGGTGCTGATGCACACTGCCAGGGACTCGCCGAATCGGCTGGTGCCGGTGGACAAACCTGGCGCGCGTATCTAAGCAGCGCAGCGGTCGGAAGCGAGCCTGCGGTTAATGCTCGCGACCGGATTGGCGCGGGGCCGTGGTTGAACGCGGACGGTGTTCAAGTAGCGACGGATGTTGCTGATCTTCACAGCGACGATAATAGTCTCAACAAGGAAAACTCGATCAGTGAGAGCGGTAAAGCCATCAATGGCCGTGGCGACAAACCGAACCGCCACGATATCCTGAGCGGATCAAATCTAGACGGTTCCGCGTATTCGGATGATCAGGACCATACATGCCGGAACTGGACCTACAGTCAATCAGACGGAAGCGCACAGGTAGGCCATCACGACCGCACGGGTGGCGGTGCAAACCCTACTTCCTGGAACAGCGCGCATGGTTCGCGCGGCTGCAGTCAGAATGACTTGCGGGGCACCGGCGGTGATGGTTTGTTTTACTGTTTCGCGACCGATTGAAAGCACTGACAATTTCCCGGAATGTCCACTTTGGGCTGCGGTTTCAACCGGACGGTCACACCTAAGGAGTGATGTTCTGATGATTTAGGTGCCGGTGTTATTCAGCAAACGAGTACCCCGACACCGAAAAAGAATAAGGCAATAAGCTAGCACCGGCACCAACTTTATGCTTTTTGGTTGGGGGACTAGGATTCGAACCTAGGTTGGCGGAGTCAGAGTCCGCAGTCCTACCACTAGACGATCCCCCAAATGAAATCGGCCGCAAGCGGCCGATATTCTTAACGCTTGGAGTATTGTGTCGCGCGGCGCGCTTTGCGCAGCCCGACTTTTTTGCGTTCGACCTCGCGCGCGTCGCGGGTCACGAAGCCGGCTTTACGCAGCGGCTGGCGCAGTTCTTCGTCATAGGACATCAGGGCTCGGGTCAGTCCGTGGCGGATCGCGCCAGCCTGACCGGTAGTACCACCACCGGTAACCATCACGGTGATATCGAAATTATCATGCAGGTTGGTTACGTCCAGCGGCTGGCGCACGATCATGCCACCGGTCTTGCGACCAAAAAACTCATCAACCGGGCGTTTGTTGACGATGATCTTACCAGTACCTTTGCGCAGGTAGACCCTTGCGGTTGAGGATTTGCGGCGGCCAGTACCGTAATACACTTCACTCATGCTTTTTTATGTCCTTGTCTCACCGCGGCTTACAGGTCCAGCGGCTTTGGTTGTTGTGCAATATGGCTGTGTTCGGGGCCTGCGAAAACGCGTAACTTGCGCAGCATGCGGCGACCCAACGGGTTACGCGGCATCATGCCCTTCACGGCCAGTTCGATCACGCGTTCCGGCTGCCTGGCTAACAACTTTTCAAGGTTGGTGGATTTCAGGTTGCCGATGTAGCCGGTATAGCGATAGTACATTTTGTCCTGCATTTTGTTGCCGGTGACGCGGATTTTTTCGGCATTGATCACGACCATGTAATCGCCGGTATCCACGTGCGGAGTATATTCGGGTTTGTGCTTGCCACGCAGACGATGAGCGAGCGCGGTCGCCAGGCGGCCCAGGGTCTTGCCATCGGCATCGACGACATACCAGTCGCGGCGCACTTCTTCATTTTTTGCAGAGAACGTTTTCATCAAGCTCGTGTCCGGTTTTGTGCCTCGAGGTAGCCCCAAAGCAAAGGCGCGGAATTTTACTGGACGGCGGCATTATTTGCAATCTTCGGGGCCTGATTTGCTGCTCTGGACCCTACCCCATTCAGCCATCCCTAACTACTTGTTTTTGCAGCTCTTTTTTTTGGCAAAAGCAGCCGTTCGACAACTTCCCCGCGGCCCAGGTGGCTTTCGACGATTTCGCGCACATCATCCTCGTTTGCATAGCTGTACCAGACTTCGTCCGGATAGATCACGGCAACAGGTCCTTCCGCGCAGCGGTCCAGACATCCGGAGGCGTTGACGCGTACGCCGCCCGGCCCCGAAATCCCCAGTTCCTTGCTCAGTTTCTTGGCAAATTCACGCATTTTCAGGCTATCGGCCTGGCGGCAGCAGACCCGCCCGTCTTCGCGCAGGTTGGTGCAAAAAAATGCATGTCTTTTGTAATAGCTCATTAATTCGTCAATTACTGCTGTTTCGCTACCGATGCGAACTCAATCTCAGAACTCGTAGCCCAGCGCGAGAATAGTCTTGGTATCGGTATTCTTGCTGCCTACGGGCACATCGCTGTTGTTATCGATCCGGTAGCTCAACAGCATGCTCAAACTGCCGGCCAGCTGGCTCTTCAGCGTACTCAGCGACATGGTATAGGTATTGTCGCTGCCATAGTTAACCGTCAGCTCCTGATTGAAAGAAACATGGTCATTGATTTGCCAATGATAGTCCCCGCCAAGCTGGAATACGCCATCATTCGCCTCGGTGTTGTCCTGCGACCGGGTTTGCCGCACACCTGCACCCAATTCGAGATTCAGCTCCTGCTTCTGGGTTTTCAAGACCTGCCGACCAAAACCGATCGTTTCATAAAGCTGGCGGACGACGCCCGCAAAGCGATCACGGTCATACAGAATCTGTCCATACAGGTAGTTTTTCTCCCCAAAGTGACGTTTGGCCTTTAACTCCGCATGATACTGCTCTTCAGCATTGATGCCGTTGTCCTGCCGACCTGACCCGGAAATTCGTCCCGCATACTCCCAACGGCCATGCAAATATTTTGCCGAGACTCCACCCGCCAGTGACTGGGTGTCGGTATTGCCGGTCGTACTCTCGAAACCGAGGCGTACTTCCCCGCTGAAGTTTTTTTCCGTTTCCGCTTCCGTTTCCTGCCCGTACACCCGTGGGGCCAGTATCGCCGCGGCCAGCAGTGTCCAAAAAACCAGTCTGTACATCAAGAAAACTCTCCCGTGTGTTTGTTTGGAATCGCCCGCCGTCTTGATATCCGTGCAGGACAAGATCGCAAAACGCCGGCGAACAACCGGCTGCTATGATACCGGCGAAAATTCAATTTGCCAGCTGCGGGGCTTTCTTGACCAAAACCGATCCATTGATGGCCAGCCGCTATATCAACGAGGCTGGGGACCGCTGCGTCAAATGCGGCCTGTGCCTCCCCCACTGCCCGACCTATGGACTCAATATGCTGGAAAGCGACTCCCCGCGTGGGCGAATCGCGTTGATGCAGGGTCTGGCCAGCGGTGAACTGCCGGTAAGCGATGGCATGGTCCGTCACCTCGATGGTTGCCTTGGCTGCCGGGCTTGTGAGGTCGTCTGTCCCGCCGAGGTGCCCTATGGCCGCTTGCTGGATTCGGCGCGGGAGGTGCTTCGCGACCGCCAGGTCAGGCCAGGCTATGCTTGGCGATTTCTCGCGCTGGCCGTGCAATCGAGATGGATGATGCGACTCGGCGCCGTTTTCATGCGAGTCTTCGGTCCTGTGCGCAGAATGAACCGCCTGCTGGGCCTGATCCCAGATCAGGTCTCGATATCGCGGCTCGCCGAATATTATCCGGCGACTGCTGCAGTTGAGAAAAGAGGATCGGTCGAGCTTTTCACCGGTTGTCTTGGCGAGGCGCTGGAACAAGACACGCTCAAAGCGACCATCAGCGTGTTGAATCGGTTGGCCTTCGATGTTCGGGTTCCCGGCAATCAAGGCTGTTGTGGCGCAATCCACCAACACGCCGGTTACCCGCAAAAAGCCGCGGAGCTGGCAGAAAATAATCTGCAAGCATTCGCCGGCGACGATATCGTGATCGCCGTTTCCACTGGTTGCCTGGCCAGCTTGTGTGAATACGAAGACTTTTTCCAGGATGACGAGCAACGTAAAAACGCCAGGCAATTTGCGGCGCGCTGCACCGATATCAATGAGTTCCTGGTGGAACAAATGAAGGGAAGTCAGGCTACTCTCGCTCCTTCCAGCGCGACCGGTACGGTCGCGCTACACACGCCGTGTACCCGCAAAGTCTTACCGGGAAACACGCAGGCCGCCTATGAGTTGCTGGCAACGCAAACGAGTGTCAATTGCCTGACGCTGGGCAACGGGCAATGTTGCGGTGCCGCCGGGGCCTACCTGCTCGACCAGCCGGAGGCGTCCCAGGCGCTGGCCGAACGTTACGCCATCGACATTGCCCCGGTCCTGCTGACTTCCAATATTGGCTGTCGTCTTCAACTGGAGGCTTTGTGCCGGAGAAAGGGCATCGCTGCGATGGTCGCGCATCCGGTCAGTCTGCTGGCGGCAAGCGACAGCTTTTCCCAAACAACCACCGCCACTGGTGTAAAATAAGCGCCATGGAAAAACGTCAGCTAACGCCGCTGGATCATTTACTCAGCCAGGCCGACCAGGCGCTGAGAACCATGTTTGGCGGACCACCGCCGGCCAGCCGCGAAAATCCGGCTGCGGATAGTGAATCCGAGCTCACCGATGCGGAACGCGATCATATCGCCGGTCTGATGCGAGTCA
>JAPUHG010000265.1 GCA_027297845.1 Gammaproteobacteria bacterium
CCTCCTACCGAATTCCAATTCCAGAACAAGAAAGTGGGTACGACGGCGAAGAGCGTGTATATGAGCAATCGCCGCGGACGCAGCAAACAAAGTAAGGCGGCCACCGGCAAAGACAAAACAACGGTGATCAGCAAGTCTTGAACCCAGACAAATAGGTCCAGCCAGAATCCGTCACCGAACACACGAGCCGCCCACTGCACCGTACCCAACCGCAGGCTGGCTCGAGCCAATAGCCCCACCGCATAAAAAATAAGTAGTGAGCCAAGAAACCCGATCACTGTGGCAGCGATTGAGTTCACTATCAGACGGTTGGTCTTGGCCAAAAGAGCTCCCTAACGACCTGCATCAACAGCCGGCCGTAGGCCGGTCTGGCGCCGCAGGCGCGAACTGCATGCGCTGGTTAGGTGCCATTTCCGTGCGAACGCCTCAACAGACGCACCCAAAATGTACCCTCGGCAAGCATGCCAAGCACCACAAACGCTGTTGCTGCTAGAGCGAAACCCACCGCATACAAAGCAATTGCTGCGACAAGGAAAAGAAATGTAACCAAATGCTTTTTCATGTTTTCCCACCGAGCAAAAAAGACTAAATCATGATACTAGATGCAATTAGGCAATAGGTATGTTCACACAGTGATGTTGGCGCAGGCACCTAACGCCCTGCATCAGCGGCCGGCCGTAGGGAGGTCCGATTGCTTGCACTGGTTAGGCGAAAATCTGGGAATCTCACTCAATGACCTGCACCCCTTTCCAGAAGGCAATTCGACCTCGGATTTCGCTCGCGGCGTCCTTGGGGTCTGGGTAGTACCAAGCAGCATCCGGGTTGGTTTCGCCGTCAACACCTATGTTGTAGTAGTTGGCGGTTCCCTTCCACGGACAGACCGATATTGTGTCACTGTCTTTCAGAAGCTCCATTCTCGCTGATTCTGCCGGGAAGTAATGACTTCCTTCAATGACTATTGTTTCATCGGATTGTGCTATTACTGTGTCTTTCCAAATGGCCTTCATTTCTGACTACTCCACGATTCTTAATTTACGCCTAACAGTTAATTCTATGGCTGTTGGTTTTGATGATCATTCTTTGTATGCGCTTCTTGTTGAGTGCCTACGGTCGAGGAAACTCTCCCAACACTAATCACTTACGCGATAACCATCAATCTCACCGCTGCGGCCTTCGATCAAGGGCCTTGTATGCCGCGCTATGTATATATGATAGCAAATTCCCAAAAAGAGCGAAAAATAGTCTTTTGCATCATGAATTAGGGCTTATTAGCCAGTTATGCGACTGCTGAAAAAATACCGGTCCCATATAAATAAGACACAGAAAACCCCCGAGCGCGCAGGCGAAAGCCGGCAACCATGGCGTTGCTCAACTGAAGCCAGGTCGTCTTTGATCTGTACAAGAGGATATCGTCTTAATCAAAACTCGTGTTATCGGTGAAGGAAACGCCGTTGGCGAGGGTCTTGTGAACCGGACATCTTTGCGCGATCTGCGCCAGTCTTTTTTTCTGTGCATCGTCGAAATCGCCGCTAATTTTCACATCACTGGTGATGTGATCGATAAACCCGGTGGCCTCGTCATCGCAGTCTTCGCAATCCTTCGCGTGTATTCGATCGAATTCATAACTCGCGGTCACCGATTCGAGTGTGATCTTTTTGTAACGGCAATAAATTGCCAGCGTGACGCAGACGCAGGCGGCCAGTGAGCCGAGCAGTAACTCGTAGGGATTCGGACCGGTATCGGTGCCGCCCACGGCGATGGGTTCATCGCCTCTCCAGGTGTGGCGGCCATTCGACAATTCAACTTCAGTTCCGGATGTCATTGTGGCGGTAATCTGGGCCATGGTTTTGTCCTCCCGAATAAATGCCGGTGGCGGCGTTGGCACGCATTTCATCTGCTAAAATCAAACCGACGCGCCGCCACCAGTATCTGTTCTCACACTATATGAATCAAACCATACGCCTTGATGACGGCAGCGAAGTGCCTCTGCAACAGCTTCTTGAGCAAGCGCTGCAGTTACACCAGGCAGCTCAGCTTGGTGAAGCGCAAGCGATCTACGAAATGGTGTTGCGGGCCATTCCGGACCAGTTCGACGCGTCACATTTCCTGGGCGTGGTTCATCATCAGCATGGTGAGCACCAACGTGCCGAGCAATTGATTCTCCAGGCACTGGCGTCTCAACCAGCCAGTGCGGACGCTTTGTGCAACTTAGGCGCGGTGTATAACGCAATGCAAAGGCCTGCTGAGGCGGCAGAGCGTTTCCAGGCTGCGCTGGCCATCGAGCCGGCGTTACCAGCGGCGCTGAACGGTCTCGGTGGTGCACGCTTCCAGCAAGCCCGTCTTGCCGAGGCCCAGGCGCAGTTTGAGCAGGCGCTGCGCGTGTTGCCTGAGTACCCGGAGGCTGGCACCAACCTGAGCATGGTGTTGCAGGCACAGGGCGAGATGGAGGCGGCGGAGAAGGCGGTACGCCGGGTGCTGCAGGCCACACCGGGGCACCCGGGTTGCCTGGCGCAGCTTGGCTCTGTGCTGGCCGCGAAAGGCGATCTGCAACAGGCGGTCAGCGCGTACCGGGCCTCGTTAAAAGCAGCTTCAGACAGTGCCGACGGTTGGTACAACCTGGGTCTGTTGCTGGACGAGTTGCATATGGCGGGTGAGGCGCTGAGTTGTTATGGACGCACGATGCAGGTGGAGCCGTTGCATGGCGGCGCAATTTCTGCAGCGTTGTTTTTGCGGCGGGCCCTTTTTGACTGGGATGGTGCGGATAGATTAGCGAAACAGTACTTCGAGGCGCTTGAAAAAGGCGTCAGTGGGCTAACGCCCTTTTCCTTTACCCTGGAAGACAGTACGCCTGCGCAACAAAAACAGTGTGCCGAGTTGTGGGCTCGGCAATTTTCCGGGATTGAGAAACTTTCTCCGCCGGAGAAATCCGCTGACCGAAAATCAGACGATCGGCGACTGACGCTGGCTTATGTTTCCGCCGATTTTTACCAACACCCGACCGCGTACCTGATGGCCGGGTTATTCGAAGCACATGACCGGTCGAAATTTCGCCTGCTCGCCTATTCCAACGGACCGGATGACAACAGCGAAATTCGTGGGCGGATTGTCAACGCGTTTGACGAATTTGTCGATGTCAGCGGGTGGACGTCCGCAAACATCGCGCAAAAAATTCGTGCTGACCGGGTCGATATCCTGGTCGACCTGAAAGGGTATACGCTCGATGCGGTAGCCGAAGTTTTCGCTTATCGACCGGCGCCGGTTCAGGTCAGTTATCTCGGTTACCCGGGAACCATGGGTGCGGAATTCATCGATTACCTTATCGCCGATGATTTCGTCATACCCGATGGCAGTGATTCAGCCTACAGCGAAAAAGTCATCCGTCTGCCGGATAGCTACCAGGTCAATGATCGCGACCGGGAAGCGGCGGCCGATCCAGCGGATCGCAACGCGTTTGGTTTGCCCGAACAGGGCATGGTCTATTGCTGTTTCAATGCGAGCCAGAAAATTACCCGGCAGACCTTTTCACGCTGGCTGGAAATTCTCAATGCCGTGCCCGGCAGCGTGCTTTGGCTGCTCGATCCCGATCCCAACTGGCCGGTAAAAGAGCACTTGCGTGGCCGGGCGAAGGCCATGGGGTTGTCGCCAGAGCGTTTGATTTTTGCCGAAAAAACCAAGCAAAAACAATATCTTGCACAATATCGGCATGCTGATCTTTTCCTCGATACTCTGCCCTACAATGCGCACACGACGGCCAGCGATGCGTTGTGGATGGGTTGCCCGGTGCTGACCCTGCCGGGCGAAACTTTCGCTTCCCGGGTCGCCGGCAGCATTTTGACCGCGGCCGAGTTACCGGAACTTATCATGAGTTCGGAAAAAGAATACCGCGAGATGGCGAT
>JAPUHG010000266.1 GCA_027297845.1 Gammaproteobacteria bacterium
GATCAGAATTTCGCCATTCAAGACGCCAGCCAGCGTCTCGAGGCCCAGGTCCCTGGCCGCCTGTTCATCGGACTCACCATCAAGGTACTCCGGCCAGGCCCGGTTGTATTACTCGGCCGAAATCCACTCGGCACGATCACCGGCCACATTCCCCATGGCGGTACTCGGCGCGACGCTCTTGCCCGTTCCATAAACGCGCTTTGGGTTTTCGCCACAGGCCATCTTCAGGCCATACGGGGCGCCAGGAAATTTCATGCCTTGCATAGTGCGCGAGGGCACGTTCTTGACGGTTACGCTGCGACCGCCGATCAGGTTGGCCGAACCCGGCAGGATTTGCAGACTGGTAACCCCGCCGGCGAGCGCCTTGGCGAAGCCGGGGTCCTTCGGATTAACCGAGTGCTCAGCCCAGACCTCGGCAGTCACCGGAGCGGTCGCTTCGTTTCCATCGGACTGGGGCGCAACGCCTGGCGAGGCATAAACGCCCAGGTGTGAATGAGTATCGATGTTCCCTGGCGTCAGCCATTTGCCGGACGCGTCGATCTCCTGGGCACCCTCTGGTAATGCGAGACCCTGACCAAACTCGGCAATTTTTCCATCGCGGACCAGGAGATCGCCATTATCAATCCTGCCACCGTCGCCGGTATAAATGGTCGCACCCCTGATCAGGAAGGTCGCTGACGGCAACGGCTGATAGGTTGATGGATACGGATTTTTGTCTGCTGCGACCCGCGCATCAGATTCACTGCCCGGCGGGCTGCAGGCTGCCAACATCAAAATTGGCGCCAGCGCCAGAATATATCTGCTCATTAACGTTCTCCGCATGCTCACTTTCCTCACCAAGCCGATAAAAAGGCCGTGAATCGTAGCACGGATCGTGCCCGGCCGGGCTCGCGAAAAACAGACCATGATAAATAAGCCACCCTTTGTAAAAACTTGGAGCACACTGTTCATTAATGCATTATCTGACAGCATCCAGGCACCGACCAAGGAACAGAAATGACCACGATAGGCACGCCTTTGACCGACCAGGCCACGCGGATGCTGCTGCTGGGTTCGGGTGAGCTGGGCAAGGAAGTCGTTATCGAAGCGCAGCGTTTCGGCGTCGAAGTCATTGCTGTCGACCGCTACGCCAATGCGCCCGCGATGCTGGTTGCCAATCGCAGCCATGTTATCGACATGCTCGATCCCGATGCACTAAGGGGCGTAATTCAGCAGGAAAAACCGGATTTTGTCGTGCCGGAGATTGAGGCCATTGCCACGCCGGTATTGGTGGAACTTGAGAAAGAAGGATTCCATGTCGTACCGACGGCTATCGCCACCCGGCTGACCATGGACAGGGAAGGGATCCGGCGTCTCGCGGCTGAAACCCTCGGCATCGCCACCTCACCATACCGCTTTGCGGATGAGCAGGATGAGTATCGGGAAGCCGTTCGTGAAATCGGTATCCCCTGTGTGATCAAGCCGGTCATGAGCTCATCGGGCAAGGGCCAGAGCGTGGTTCGGAAAGAATCGGATATCGACAAGGCATGGCATTATTCCCAGCAGGGCGGCCGCACCGGCGCCGGTCGCGTTATTGTCGAGGGGCTGGTTGATTTTGACTATGAGATAACCCTGCTTACGATCCGTCACATCGATGGCACGAGTTTTTGCGACCCGGTAGGACACATTCAGATCGATGGCGATTATCGCGAGTCCTGGCAGCCGCAGGCTATGGCACCCACGGCTTTGCAGGAAGCACAGCGTATCGCGAAGGAAGTAACCGACAAACTGGGCGGTCGCGGCATTTTCGGTGTGGAACTGTTCATCAAGGGCGACCAGGTATTGTTCAGTGAGGTGTCGCCACGGCCGCACGACACCGGCATGGTAACGATGATCTCACAGGACATGTCGCAGTTTGCCCTGCACGTCAGGGCCATACTCGGCCTGCCCGTCCCTGCAATTCGCCAGCATGGCCCGTCCGCATCCTGCGTCATTCTCGCGGAAGGCGATTCGCATGGCGTGACTTATTCGGGATTCGACCAGGCCCTGGCGGAACCCGATACAAAATTGCGTTTGTTCGGAAAACCCGAAGTCCATGGCAAACGCCGCATGGGCGTCGCGCTGGCGCTGGACGAGTCGATCGACAGTGCGAGAGCAAAGGCCCGTCGCGTTGCCGCGGCGATTCACCTGGAGTTGTGAAGTTCTACCCGCCGGTCACGTGTAATCGGCAAAACTGACTTTGAACAGCAAGCTGTACAAGACCGGCACGATAATCAGCGTCAGCAAAGTCGCGAATAACAGGCCGAAGATTATCGCTATCGCCAGCGGCTCCCACATCGGTCCGCCACCCATCCACAACGGTATCATGCCGGCCACAGTCGTCGTTGTCGTCAGCAGAATGGGACGAATCCTCCGCTGAGCGGCAATGACGATCGCGTCCTGTGGCGTGTTGTCCGGGTTTGCTTCCTCCAGGCCTATTCGGTCGATCAACACGATAGCGTTATTGATTACAATGCCCGCCAGCGAAATAACGCCAAGCAAGGTAATAAAACCAAAATAGGAACGCGCCACCAGCAGACCGATGACGACGCCAATGATCGACAGGGGAATGGTCAACAAAATAATCGCCGGCTTGCGCAGGGAATTGAACTGAGCAACCAGCAACATCAGGATGATCAACCCGGCGATCGGCAGTTTTTCATTGATGGACTGGCTGGACTCCACGGATTTCTCCATGACACCGCCGAATTCCCAGCCGAAGCCAAACCCCCAGTCTGCCGATTCGTTGTCCAGCCAGGGTTTGATCGCCTGGTTAACAGTTGCGGCGGTATACCCCGGGTCGAGCAGAGACGATACCGTTACCGTCCGCAGGCGATCCCGCCGATGAATTATTCCTGGCTCCCAGGTCATTTTGGCCTCGGCAACCTGACTTAAGGGCACCGACCTGCCGGTGGCCTGCGAAAAAACATTTATCGACTGCACTACACCTAATTCAGTGGCCTGCGCGGCTTGCGAGCGTAAGACCACCGGTATCACTTCGTCTTCCTCCCGGTACTCGGCCACTTCGACTCCCGACAGAAAGGTCTGTAGTGAGATCGCAATATCCTGATGGCTGACTCCCGCAAGCCTGGCGCGAGATTGGTCTATCTCGACGACAATTTTTTTTGTTCTCGCGCCCCAGTCATCGGAGATCTGCCGGGTACCGGGTATTTCAGCCAGTTGGCGCCGTACCTTGTCCACAATCCTGAACAATTTGTCACTGTCCCTGCCCGATATCCTGATCTCTACCGGCGGCCACGCCGGTGGCCCCAAAGGCAATGGCCGTACGGTTGGTTTTAGCCCGGGGAAATTATTCTCGAGAAACTCCCGGATTGGCGGTATTAGTTTCGTCTCCAGGATATCCCTGCTGCTGGCATTGACGATGAGATAGGCGTACTCCGGTGTGGGCGGCTCGGGACTATAGGAAAGAATGAATCTTGGCGCGCCTTCACCGATAAACGCCCCCCAGTTAACGATGCCGGAACCGTCATTCTGATCCGCCATCAGATTGTCGGACATGAATTGCTCGAGCGCGATGACTAAATCGTTAGTCGGTTCGATCGGACTACCAACCGGCAATTCGATTTCGATCGCCAGAGTCGGTCTGTCGTTCGGCGGGAAAAATATATTGGGCAAAAGCCCGAATCCCTGCAACGCCAGAAAAAACATGCCACCGGCCATTAGCAAAACCAGTGCCGGTCTTTTCAGCGCCGTTACAACAATTCCCCGGTAAACGGTATAGAAGCGACCGGCATATTGCTCTCTCGACTGTTTTACCTTCATGAAAGTGACACAAAGCATCGGAATAATGGTCAATGCAATGATCCATGAGCACAACAGAGTAATGGATACGACCGTGAACAACGCCGCCGTGTACTCGCCGGCATTCGATTCCGCCAGTCGAATCGGCAAAAAAGCCGCGGCTGTGGTTAACGATGAAACCAGCAGGGGAACCCGCAATTCGGTCGCCGAATCGATAGCGGCACGCCTGGCCGGTTTGCCATCGGCCATTTGCACCATGATCGATTCCGCCATCACGATAGCGTTATCGACCAGCATGCCGAGTGAAATGATCAGACCTGCCAGCGACATCTGGTGCAGACCGACATCCAAAAAACCCATAAAAAAGATCGCGGAAAACATCGCACACGGGATCAAGGTCGCAACTATCAGCCCGGTTCGCAAACCGAGAAAAAGCAGCATCACTACGGCAACCACAACGATCGCCTGCAACAGGTTGTTGGCAAAGTCATCGATTTTCCGCTCGACATCACCGGCTTGAAATTGAATAAAATCAAATTCCACGCCAACCGGGTAAACACTGTTCGCCCTGCGGATCACATTCTTGACGTCCTCGCCGAGTTGCAGAATATTGCCGCCGTCGCGCATCGATATCGCCAACCCCAGGCTGCTGTCTCCACCGCTACGCATCATGCTTCGGGGAGGATCGACGTACCCGCGACGGATCGTTACCAGGTCCTCGAGCCTGACCAGGTCAGTCGTCCCCGGTAGATTGATGATGCTGCGGCCAACTTCGGCGAGTGAATCGAAGTTGCCGGATGGCTCGAGAAAAACCCTTTCATACGGGGTGGAGAAATTGCCGCCGGGTAGGATGATATTCCTCGACTCGAGGATCTGCTTTAGCTGCATAGGCGACAAACCGAGTTCTGCCAGTCGCGAGTTGTTGAACTCAACAAAAATCCGCTCGGCCTGGTCGCCATAGATCTCGACCTTTGCCACGTCGGTAATCAGCAGGAGTTCATCCCTGATGTCATCGGCAATGGTTTTCAACTCGCGATAGTCAAAGCCGTCCCCGATGATGGCAACGATCGTGCCAAAGACATCGCCGAATTCGTCATCGACGAACGGGCCGATCACATCCGCCGGTAACTGGTCGCGTGTATCCTCCACCTTGCGCCTGAGATCGTCCCAGATAGGCCGGATATCCATGTATTCATTTCGCAGGTTGACCTTGATCACCGAAATGCCGGTTTTCGATTGGCTGCTAATAAAATCCAGCTCCGGGATTTCCTGGATAGCCTTTTCCAGCTTGTCGGTTACCAGGTCTTCGACCCGCTTCGGACTGGCGCCTGGAAAAATAGTCCTTACTTGTGCGGTTCGGATCGTAAATCCAGGATCCTCGGCTCGAGGCATCCGCGTATAGGTCGTCGCCCCGGAGACCAGCACGACAAAAAGCAGGGTCAGTGCGATGCGATTCTTGTCGATCGCGAACTGGGTGATATTCATCGTTGTTGCTGTGGTTCCTGATCGTTGGTGAGCAGCCTGACCTGCTGGCCATCCACCAGCCGTCTTACGCCCGCTGTCGCGATTCGCTCGCCGACAGCCAAACCGTCAATGATTTCCATACCCGAGCGGTCGAAATCGCCGGTCCGAACCGATCGCCTTGATGCGACATAGTGATCGCCGGCTTCTACCAATGAAAAAACATAGTGGCCCTCACGATCCTCGCCCACGGCGACCAATGGCACGCGAATATTAGTGTCTGGATTTGCGGTAGCGACCGCTATCCGCACATCCACAGCCATGCCTGCGCGCACCTGGTCGCAATTTTCGACGAAGGAGACGGTCACGGGATACGCACTGCTTGCCCCTGATGGCGCCACCCCAACTTCCTTCACAACGCCTGCGAAAACCTGGTTGTCTAACGCCGCAATGACGATCTCGGCATTCATGCCATTGCTGATATTGCCTATCAACGTCTCCGAAACCGACACCGCGGCTTCGGCGCAGCTTCCACAGGTCAAGCGGATGACGGGTTGCCCGGGAGAAACATTCTCATTTTCAATGGCAAATATTTCCGCGACGCTGCAGAGCTCCGGGGCAAGCAATCGCGTGTACGACAACTGGAGCTGGGTTGCTTCGAGTTGTTGATTGGCTGCACGTACCTGGGCGCCGGCAGACTCCGATGCCGCGCGCGCTGCGTCGAGATCGGCCTTGGAAGCATTGCGGTTTTCGTACAGGCCCCGCGTTCGTTCATAACGGGCTTCGGCGTTTCTAAGTTCTGCATTTGCCTGTGCCAGACCGGCCATCGCCTCCTGTCGCTGTACCTGATAATCCTTGGGGTCTATCCGCGAAAGCAATTGCCCGGCGTCTACCTCCTGACCCACGTCGACCAGGTTCTCGGTGATGTTGCCAGCCACGCGGAAACTCAAAGTGCTATCCAGTTCGGCCTGGGTGCTGCCCGAAAAAAAGTACACGGACTCCGCGCCGCTAACGGTTACGATGATCGACCTGACGGGTCGCAACTCAACGATCGGCTCGGGCCCCGAACGATCGCAGGCCCCGACAATCAGCGACAAAACCGCAATGCAGCCCAATGATAATTGCTTATTGTTCATTTGCTTCCCTCAATCCGGCTACCGGTCACCGTCACGATCAGCGGGCGCTCAACGGCACAACACCTTGTTCCCGGTAGTACTGCTCCAGCGCGTCAAGCCAGTCCTGCCAGGCCTGTGGATCCATGATCAACTCGAAATTCGACTGCGCCCGCAGAAGATTCATGAAATCAGTAATAAAACGATAAACAGAAACCGCCGTATCCAGATCCGCCGACAATGCCGCGTTTTGAGCATCGAACAGATCGGTAATTGAAACAGCACCCCTTGAATATGAATCCGTGACCAGACTCAGGCTCGCCCGCGCAGTATCGGCAGCGTCTTTCGATAATTCTATCGATGGATAGGATCGCCTGGCCAGTTGCAGCATTGTTCGCACTCTCGCTTCCACCGCTTCAGCTATCGCAGCCTCCTGCACTTTGAATTTTCTTGCCTCGTGTCGCGACTGCGCCAGGATCGCCTTTCTCGCGCCACCCGAGAAGATCGGCAGCCGCGCTTCAAGAAGAACCGTCCAGTTGTCGTCTACGCGATCGAAACCGAATGTACTGGGTGGCGGGTCATTTGAGCCGACGCCGCCACGATCGAGTACGTGACTGGAAGTCCCGCGCAGACTGACATCCGGTATATAGAAATCCCTCTTGTCCGCAAGGACCTGCCTTTCCT
>JAPUHG010000267.1 GCA_027297845.1 Gammaproteobacteria bacterium
CGCTCGCGGAGGCCAGCCTGGCGGTGGAACAAGATTCCGAATGGCTCGGCGTTGCTACTGTACTGGCGCGTGCGAAGATTGCTTTGGGCCAGATAGAACAAGGGCTGCTCTATGCCGACAACCTGGTGCTGGACAGTCGGGATGATGGGGTACGTCTGGACTATGCCTATATGCTGATGAGCGTTGGCCACAACGATGATGCACGGGTGGAATTGATGCTGTTGCTCGAGGAAACCGGCTCCGCGAGTGCATTACGTGCCCTGGGATTCCTGGAAATGGACGGCGGCAGGTTTGAGGAAGCCGGCGCGCGATTTTCACGACTGCTTAGCACCGGGGAGTACACCTATGATGCCTTTTTTTACCTGGGACTGATCGCCGAGCGGATGGAAGACTACCAGCGCGCGATGCGCGCGTATGCAAGAGTCAACATGGGGATTAACGCGATCGCCGCCCAGGCACGCCTGGCTCATTTGATAAACCGACTGGGTGAGGGCGAGAAAGCCCTGCAACACCTCGACCAATTTGGTGCTCAGAATCCAGGCTTTCGCGTTGACATGATGGTGGCGCGAGCCGAATTGCTGGGCGAAATGGGGCGATACCCGGAGGCGCTGGACTTGTACAAGGAAGTCCTGGAACTGCGACCAGCGGACGAAGGGACAGGCTATGCGATGGCATTCATGCTGGAATCATCGGGCGACCTCAGATCCAGCATCAAACAGTTGCGATCATTTGTCAGAAAGCGCCGCACCGACCCGTTGGCGTTAAACGCATTGGGCTACACGCTGGTTGCCAATACCGACCGGCTGAAAGAAGCGGGCCGTTACATCAACAAGGCCGTCCGGCTGGCGCCCGTGAATGCAGCGATTATCGATTCCAAGGGGTGGCTGCATTTCAAGACTGGCGAATATAAGCTGGCGCTCGAGTACTTGCGTGAAGCCTATGCGCTGGACAACGACCCGGAAATCGCCGCTCACCTGGGTGAGGTACTCTGGGAAATGGGCGAACAGACCGAGGCACAAAAATTCTGGTTCCAGGCACTGGCGGTTAATCCGGACAGCGACGCCCTGACTGAAACCATGGAGAGATTCGGCCAGTGATTCGCCCGCTCCGTCTGACCGGCACCGTTGTCGTGCTGTCATTGCTGACCGCCTGCGCAGGACAGCGTACCAGCCTGGTGCCCGACGAAGTCGCCTGGGAAAATCGCCGGGAAACACTGACTCAGGCCGATGACTGGTCCTTGCGCGGCCGAATCAGCCTGAAAAATGCGGGTTATGGTTACAGCGGTTCGCTGAACTGGCAACAGGACGGAGACAATCTGGATTTCCGTTTTCGCGGACCTCTTGGCATCGGCGGATTCAGAATTTCCGGAAACCCGGATTCACTGAGCATCCGAACCAGCAAAGGGGACGAGTATTTTGTCAGCGACCCGGAAGTCGATTTGGAAGACCAGTTCGGCTGGAGTATCCCGGTGCACAGCATGCGTTTTTGGGTCCTCGGTGTGCCGGATCCCGGTGGTGATTACGAGATCAGCGTGGACGATCTTGGCCGGGCGATAATCCTGGACCAGACCGGCTGGCGGGTGAGTTATCTCAGTTATCGTAATTTCGAAGGACATACGCTGCCGCGCAGGATGGAAATGACCAAGGCAGATTTGCGAATTCGCCTGGCCGTCGATGACTGGCAGGTAAATCAGTGAACCAAGGGGAGACATCATGCATTTAGACGCAATCAATTGGCTGGCAGTGCTGGTGGCGGGCTTGTCCGCGTTTGCACTGGGCGGTTTGTGGTAGTCGCCCGAGCCCACACCCAGAATCCGCGATCCTTAGTGAAACATGCGGGCTGACCGAAAACCTGCAAATGGCTGGGGCCTGGTCTGGCCGGCGCCCGCCAAGCTAAACCTGTGCCTGCTGATCACCGGTCGTCGCGACGATGGTTTCCATCGTCTGCAGACGGCCTATCAGATCGTCGATCTGTGCGACTTCGTTGAGTTCAGCGAGTTGCCGGACGGGCATTTTTCGCTGAGCGGCGACCTCCGCTCGATCTCCCCGGACGAAGACCTATGCATGAAAGCGGCGCGGGCGCTCTATGAGCGTTGCCAGCCTGGAGTTGGCGCGGCAATCACACTGCAAAAAAACATTCCTGCCGGTGCCGGCATGGGCGGGGGCAGTTCGGACGCGGCGACCACGTTGCTGGCGTTGAATTATCATTGGCAGACTGGCCTCGATCGGGAGGGGCTGGCCAGTATCGGCTTGGAACTGGGCGCGGATGTGCCGCTTTTCGTGCTCGGGCAGTCGGCCTGGGGTGAAGAGCTGGGTGAACGGCTGACGCCGGTTGAATGGCCGCGGCGCTGGTTTCTGATTGTCAATCCGGGAGTCAGAATCTCGACCCGGGAAATCTTTTCGGCGCCTGAATTGACACGCAATTCCACGCCAATCACAATACGCAGCTTTCTCAAGGACAGTGCCGGAAATGACTGTGAATCGGCGGTTCGCGAACGTTATCGCGAGGTCGACGATGCGCTGGCCTGGCTGTCCCGATTTGGCAGGTCCCGGCTGACCGGTACCGGCGCTTGTGTTTTTGCCGAGTTCGAGCGGC
>JAPUHG010000268.1 GCA_027297845.1 Gammaproteobacteria bacterium
TTAGCCCGCATACATCAGCTAGTATCTCAGATACCGGGTGAAATGTTCATACCACGCATACGCTTGAAATATTGCTTTCATGGAACCAATCTAGCCTGTGCGGAGTTGGCCCGCAACTGTGGCAAACTGCTGTTTTCAACCCGGCGTATCAGCTACCGTGAACGGCGGATTTTCCCTTGCTTTGCGAGCCTGTGGACAAGGCGAATTCGCTGACCGGTGCAGGTCTGGCGATGTGGTAACCCTGCGCGTAATCGACGCCGATTTCCGCCAGTTTTAGCATGGTTGCCTGGTCTTCGACTCGCTCCGCGACGGTCTTGATTTCCATGGTATGGCCCACCTCGCAGATCGCCCTCACCATCGCCTGGTCAATTTTGTCGGTGGCCAGGTTGGTAATGAAATGACCATCGATTTTCAGGTAATCCACCGGCAGCGTTTTGAGATAGGTAAATGACGACAGGCCACTGCCGAAATCGTCCAGCGAGAAACGGCAACCGAGATTCTTCAACCGCGTAATCAGGTGGACGACGCTCGACAGATTATTGATCGCGGCGGTCTCGGTGATTTCAAAACAGATGTCGCCAGGAGGCACATCGTATTCAGCAAACTGGTCCAGCACATAATTGAGGAAACCGTTGTTATTCAGCGAAGTGCCGGAGAGATTGATCGCCAGCGTAATACCCTGGCCATTGGTCTGCTTCTTTACCATCGGGTGAACTTCACTTAACACGTGGTTGATGACCCAGCGATCGAGATCGTGCATCAGGTTGAAACGTTCCGCCGCCGGGATGAAAACATCGGGCATTATCAGCCGACCCTCTTTATCGCGCATGCGCAACAGCAGCTCACAATGCACATCCTGTTCGTCACCTTCGACCGCGACGATGGGCTGGAAAAACAACTCGAGACGGCCATCATCGCGCGCGGTTTTGATGCGCGATACCCATTTCATTTCCTCGTGACGCTCCGAGCTGTCATGACAGTTGTGATAACAACGCACCTGGTTGCGCCCGCCATCTTTTGCCGCGAAACAGGCAACATCGGCTGCACTCAGTAATTGCGCCACCGAGTCATCTTCCGGCGTGACCGTGACCAACCCGATACTGGCTGTAACACTGACCGACTCGTCTTCCCATTCGAAACTGCTATTGAGTATTTCATCGCGAAGTTTCTCCGCGATTTCTTCACCATTGGCCAGATCGCAATCCACCAGCACCAGGGCGAACTCGTCACCATTAAAACGGGCCAGGAAATCGCCATCGCGCGCCTTGCTCTTGATGACCTTCGATGCCTGCTTGATCAGGTGATCGCCGGCGGCATGACCCATGCTGTCGTTAATAATCTTGAGTTGATCAATATCCATGTACAGCAGTACGTGGTAACGCCTGCTATTCCGGTCGCCATTCTCGAGCAACTGCGTAAAGCGTTGTTCGAACTGCCGCCTGTTTTCCAGACCGGTCAGTGAATCGTGACTGGCCTGGTAAGACAACGCACGTCTCAGGCGGCGTTCCTTACTGACGTCATGGAACACCACGACCACACCGAGCACATTGCCATTGCGGTCGCGTATCGGTGCTGCTGAATCCTGGATCGAATACTGCTTGCCCTCGCGGCTGACCAGCGCGGTGCCCTCTTCCAGCTCGACCACATCGCCCTGCTCCAGGCAACGGCGCACCGGGCTGTTCGCCGTTTCGCCGTTACGCTCATTGATCAGGTGAAAAACCGCCTCGATCGGCGCACCTTTGGCTTGCTCCAGCTCCCAGCCAGTCAGACTTTCGGCGACCGGGTTCAGATAATCGACCTGGCCATCGGCGTCGGTGGTAATCACCGCGTCGCCGATCGACTGCAAAGTTACCTGGGCGCGTTCCTTCTCCTTGAACACCGCCATTTCGTTCTTTTTGCGCTCGGTAATATCGGTAATCGTGCCCTCGTAGGCGACCACTTTGCCATGGGCATCGCGCACCGCACGAGCGTTTTCGAGCACCACGATGGCATCGCCGTTTTTGCGCAGTAACTGGTATTCGAAGTTGCGCACGATGCCTTCTTCATCGAGTTTTTTGATCAGCGCCTCGCGCTCCAGCGGATTGACATACAACTCCACCGCTTTCGACAGTCCCTTCAGATCTTCTTCCCGCTTATAGCCCAGCATCGAGACCAGCGCCGGATTGGCGGCCAGGATCTTGCCATCGGCGGATGAGCGATAAACGCCATCGACCACCGATTCGAACAGGCCCCTGAACCTGGCTTCGCTTTCGCGTAACGCCTCTTCCGAAGAAGCACGTTCGACTGCGATTGCCGCCAGCCGCGACAATCGCGACGCGGCCTCTATATCCTTGGCTTCCGGGGCGCCGGTTTTCCGTCGGTAAAAAACGAATGCGCCATGGGTTTCTTCATCCGAGGTCTTGAATGGCACGGTCCAGCAGGAACGCAATCGCAACGCATTCGCCTCGTTACGAAAACTATCCATCAGCGCGCTGTGTTCGATGTCGCTGACTACCAGTTGCCTGCCCTGGTAAACCGCTTTGCCATACAGCGCTTCACCGGGACCCAACAGCGCCTTGTCGACGGCGCTGATGAAATCGTCGGGCAGGCTGGGCGCCGCCACGTGCTTTACCCGTTTGTCCGGGCCACCGAGCAATACGCTGGCCATGATGCCGCTGGTGACCCGCTCCATCGCCAGGCAAATGGTTGCCAGCACCAACGACAACGGTGCGCCCGATGCCATTCTTTCCAGCACCTTCTTCTCGCCCTGGGCAATGAGCTCGGCACGTTTACGCACCGTGATATCGGAAATACTGCCGCGGACCAGGTTGCGATCCTCTCCGGGCAGACGGGACAAACGAACCTCGCATTGCAGGTCGTTGCCCTCGGCATCCCGATGGGTCCACTCGAATTCGGTCTGCCCCCTGGTCTTGGCCTCATCCAGCTTTTCCGCAACCGTCTCGAAAGAACTGCGTCCATCGGGTTGTACCGGCGGGCTGAGCTGGGCGGGACCGATTTCCAGCAAGTCCTCGCGACTCATCTTGAAGAGCTTGACCGCATTTTCATTGGCATCGACGAACTTGACCTCATCCAGGTCGAGCACCACGATGGCCTCCGGCGCATTCTCGACCAGGCTGCGAAAACGCGCTTCACTCGTGCGCAGGGCTTTCTCGATTTCCTTGCGCTGACTGATATCGCGAAGACAGCCGATAAATACCTTTTTCTTTTTCAGGGTGGTTTCGCTAATCGCCAGTTCGGCTGAGAAAAGATCGCCGTTTTTTCGCTTGCCCTGCGTTTCCCAGGACAAAAGGTCGTTGGTCATGGTGTTGGAAAGCGCGGCGAGTTCGCTCAAAAATTCGCTGACCCGCCCGCGAGCTTCGGGGATCAGCAGCTCGAGTGAGCGGCCACGCAGCTCGTCCTCGCTGAAACCAAAAATTCGTTCGCCGGTCGGGTTGAAGATTCGGATCGAACCGTCCTCGTCGAGGGTGAAAATGGCGTCTTTGACGTTGTCGAGGATGGCTTGCAGACGGTTGTCGCGAGCCTCGCGTATTTCCTCGCCGAGGGCGGCGAGGTTATCCGAGATCATCTGGATCGTGCGCTCAGCCTTGTCGCGTTCCTTGTCCTGCTCACAGTAAAACTCGTCAACCAGCGCCAGCAACTGGTCAAGATCGGTGGCATCACCGCTCTCCCCTCGCGCTTGCTCCAGTTGTAGTCTGAGTTTCTTGTGCACAGCGTTCCCTGCCGCTAAGCGGTTGACTTCTTTACATAATCTGCCGAAACCATCCCGGCTCCGAAGAAGTGCTGAAATAGTAGTCTCCGACCGTTTTAGGGGCTGTGACCGGTGTCCCGGTTTATGTAATAAAGCCCGGAACCGCCTACGCGGCCAAATCCCCTTTCCAATCGCGGCTGTAGGAGGGCCTTTAGGCCCGATGGGAGCACCGATCGCGGCTGAAGCCGCTCCTGCATAAGATATCGAATTAACCGAAAACATCCATTTCTCACGTAGGAAGGCCTTCAGGCCCGATAAAATAATCCCTCGCGGCTAAAGCCGCTCCTACACAACATTTCAAATTATCCAAAAACA
>JAPUHG010000269.1 GCA_027297845.1 Gammaproteobacteria bacterium
GATAACCGTTGCGGGCATGGCGAGTCGGCATGACGCAATCGAACATGTCGACGCCCCGCGCGACCGCCTTTACGATGTCAGCCGGCGTACCGACACCCATCAAATACCTGGGCCGGTCAGCCGGCATCGACGGTATCGTGACATCGAGCACCATCAGCCGCTCTTGCTCGCTCTCGCCGACCGACAGCCCGCCCAGGGCATAGCCATCGAAACCGAGCTCGCTCAGCCCGGCCAGCGATACCTGCCGCAGGTCCGGGTACATACCGCCCTGGACGATGCCAAACAACGCCGCATCCGTGGCAGCCCCTTTAAGTTCGTCGAAACGGCGGCGGCACTTTTCGGCCCAGGACAGCGACAGTTCCATCGATGCCTGCGCCTGCGCAAAGGGGGCCGGGTAAGGCGTGCATTCATCGAAAATCATGACGATATCGGACGCCAGGGCGTGCTGGACCTCCATCGACTTTTCCGGACTGAGAAAAATTTCTTCGCCATCGACCGGTGAACGGAAACGGACCCCCTCCGGCGTGATCTTGCGCAACGATTCCAGACTCCAGACCTGGAAGCCACCGGAATCGGTCAGAATCGGACCGTCCCAATGCATGAAGCGATGCAGGCCACCATGTTTTTCGATGATTTCCGTGCCGGGTCTTAGCATCAGGTGAAAGGTATTGCCGAGGATGATCTGGCAGCCCAGATCGCTGAGCTCTTCGGCGGTCATCGCCTTGACGGTGCCATAGGTGCCGACCGGCATGAACGCGGGCGTATCGACGATGCCACGCTGGAAAGTCAGCCTGCCCTGTCGCGCAGCTCCATCGTTGGCCAACAACTCAAATTTCATGGTCGAGCCTTGCGTTGGGGTCGGGATAAATAAACATCGCATCGCCATAGCTAAAAAAGCGGGACCGATTATCCACCGCATGACGATAAGCCGCCAATATTGCGTCGCGGCCGGCATAGGCGCTGACCAGCATCAGCAGGCTGGATCTAGGCAAATGGAAATTGGTCAGCATGGCGTCGACGACCCGAAAGCGGAATCCCGGATAGATAAACAGATCCGTCTCGCCATGCATTGGCTGCAACTCACCATTGGCAGCGGCGCTTTCCAGGCTGCGCACCACGGTCGTACCGACCGCGATGACGCGCCCGCCACGCTCGCGGGTCCGTCGCACAGCCTCACAAACCTGATCCGGGATTTCTACCCGTTCTGCGTGCAGACGATGATTCTGAATATTTTCACTGCGCACTGGCTGGAAAGTTCCGGCACCGACATGCAGGGTCAGGCGGGTCTGTTCGATGCCATCGTCAGCCAGCCGATCGAGCATGGCCTGGTCGAAATGCAGACCCGCGGTCGGTGCCGCCACCGCACCTGGCCGGTCGGCGTATACCGTCTGATAACGCTCAATATCCAGCGCCTGGTCGGCGCGCTGAATATAGGGCGGTAACGGCACGTGACCATCAGCCGCCAGGCAATCCATGACCTCGCGATCGAAGCGCAGACGAAAAAGATCGCCGTCGCGGCCCTCGACCACCGCGTGACAGTGCTTGAATAACAAGCGGGTCCCGGTGGGCGGCGATTTGCTGGCACGGACTTGTGCGGTCGCGCGTTCAGTACAGGTAACGCGTTCGATCAGGACCTCGCAGCGGCCGCCGCTTTCCTTGTTGCCGAGCAGTCGCGCCGGTATCACGCGGGTATCGTTGAGCACCAGCAGATCGCCGGACTGCAAAAGATCGCGGATATCGGGAAACTGTCGATCACTCAATTCACCGCTTGCGCCATCCAGGCACAGCAGGCGGCTGGCGCCGCGCCGGTCCGGCGGTTTTTGCGCGATCAGCGATTCCGGTAAATCGTATTCAAAATCGGCAAGCTGCATAGGCCGCGCATGGTATCAGCTTCATTAGCCCTCGCCGAAAAAAAGGCCCGGAAATATCCGGGCCAGAACATAGATCCTGCGTCCATGAGAATCAGGTACCGGTCGGCGCTTGCCCTTTCAGTTCGTGAATGATGACATCCTCGTGAACGGTCCCATCGGTGCTACCTTTCCAGAACCTGATGTCGCGATCATTTTCGGGCAGCGTGATTTCCAGTTTGCGTTTCTTTTTCTTACGCATCACCTGTAACTCGACCGTGTCACCCGACTCATACGAGCCGATGATGCGAAACAACTGGCCCGGGCTGGATGGCTCGCGATCGCCGATTTTCAATATGACATCGCCATCCCGCAAATCGATGTCCTCGCTTTGCGGCGCACGCACAACAAGCAGGCCTTTCTTGGTACCAAAATACTCGCCAAGTTCCGGGGTCAGGGAAACCATTTCCATATCGCCCAGCGCGCCATGGAGTCGGTGGCCGCCAAATGCGAAAAACTGTCGCGTGCCCTTTCGCAAATGCGGGGCGATACCTCCGTGGGGGACAAGAAACTCAAAACTTTCTGAATCACCTAATGCTTCGAGAGACCCCGCAAGATCCGAGAAATCAAAATTGAAGGCAAAGTTGGACAACTTAAACTCAGTCGTTTCGATAACAACGCTATACGGTTTGCCAGCGCGCAGATAATCCACGGTCACTTTCTGCCCCGGTTCTACGTCTTTCATAAAGCCGATCAGTTTGCCGATCGCTGACTCAGCGTCATCGCCTTTGAGCGAGTTGCCATCGATCTCGACCAAGACGTCGCCCGCCTGCAGACCCGCCTTTGCGGCCGGTCCACCGGATGACACACCGGCAACTCCGACTCCGTCGGCACCGATTTCGTCGCTTTCCAGGTTAATGCCCAGCATCGCCTTGTTTTGCCGATCGCGCATGCGAATTACGACCTGACTGACCATTTCCTGGCCCAATTCCGCCATCTTGCGAGCGGCTTCCTCCATTTCCTCACGAGCGTTCGCTAGTTCCTCGCGGGCATGCGCCATTTCTACGTCTCGCTCGGCCCGGCTGCGCTCAAATTCTTCCATCTCGCCATCCATTTCAGCCTGCGCCAGGCGAAACTCTTCGAACGCGGCATCATTCAGCAGCTCTACGTTGGCAACTTCATCGAGCTCGGCGAATAATTCATCGGTGATTTCCTGTGCATCGGTCGCCTGCGCAGGCGCTACCATAGCCAACACCGCGACAACCACAACACCGCCAACAAAAACTCTCAAAATCTTCATTTCTTTCTCCGTGATAACAAATCTAATATTTGAAACTATCTATGATTAATCCTTACAAGGAAGCAAAGCTGGCTTCGGCATAACGAACCTTGACCAGCGAATCCATCAAATTCACTTTGTGCTGCCACAACTCTTTCGACTCGCCCGATGTCAGAGCCGTGTCGGGCTGGTTTAACGTGTAATTCACCATCGCAAGGCTGTTTTCCAGGCTCGAAATCGTGTTATCGGTTCCCGCGCGGACCACCTCGGGCCGTCCGGGCAGACTTTGTAACAACACGCCGAGTTGCCGTGAGCGATTCTTCAATGCATTTACGTCGTCCGTCTGGCTGGTCCCGTCTGAGGCTTGTGCCTGGCTCGCAACTGCGGATCCTGTTGCAGCTACAGCGGCCGAATCGGCGACCCGGTTTTCAAATGAGTCACGCCCGCTCAGGTTGCCCGCGAGCCAGACCATGACCAGCACTGAGGCTGCGATTCCCCAGGCCAGCGGTTGCCGCCATGACAGACCGGATTTCGAGGGAACCTGCACGATGGACTGCCAACGACCATCCGGTGGCTCTATTTCCGGCAATGAGCGCATGGTTTCACGAAGATTCTTAAGACGAGACAGTTCCGCACGACAGGCGCCACAGCTGTCCAGGTGCACCCTCAGTTCAGGATCGCCGGCGTGGCCGTCCTGATTCTGAGCATCCCGTAGGTCTAGTAGCTGTTCGATACTTGCATGCATGTTTCCACCTCACCGTCATCGGCCATCATCCTGCGTAGTTTTTCGTGTCCTCGCGATAACTGCGATTTCGAAAAACTGGCAGTCTTGCCCATCATTGTCGCTATCTCTTTGTGGGTATATCCCTCCACGTCATACAACCAGATCACCGCCCGCGTGACCGGTGACAGTTGCGCCAGCTGGCGCTCAAGCTCCGCACTTTCCACGGCTCGTATTCCTTCACCCACGCCGCTGTGGTCCTCTGTTGGTGCGTCGTGTTCGGCCTCCAGCGGTGTTGCCAGCCGGTGCCAGGCCGACCTGAGCACCATCAGCGCCTTGTTGGCGGCGATCCGCCTGATCCAGGCGCCAACCGGCGCATCGCCCCGGTAACTATCGATCTTGCGCAGCACCTCAATAAAGGTGTCCTGCATTACCTCTTCGGCCTGATGCGGATCGCGCAGTATCCGGATCGCCAGGTTATAGACCGGTTTCGCATAAGTCCGATAGACCAGCTCGTGCGCCTTGAGGTCACCACGCTGGGCCCGGCTGACAATGGCCGGATCAATACTGGCTTGCAGGAATGTCGACATTTCGCTCTCTCTGATGCCTCGGGGGAGACAGGGGTCGCAGCTAAAGGAAAAAAGCCGGCTTCTTGCCCTGTTGTCCCAGGCTAACAACGCCATGCTACACTTGCGCCCGCTTTTCTGCCCCCGCTCACAGCCTGGATACGCCGAAGTGGTGGAATTGGTAGACACGCAGCACTCAAAATGCTGTGCCTTCGGGCGTGTCGGTTCGAGTCCGACCTTCGGCACCATATTCCTTGCTCTTTTGCAGGCGCTTCGGCTATCCCGTTTCCCAGGCCGCTGAAAGCAAAACATGCAGATGCCTGCAACGCTTTATTCTGCTAGCCTCCACTCTTTGGAAGCAGGTTTCGAAATGAGCCCATCGGGGACATGAACAAGCTATTTGCAGAACTAAAGCGGCGTAACGTCATCAAGGTCGTGACCGCCTACCTGATTGCAGCCTGGATCACGCTGCAGATGGCCGATGTCATACGCGAGCCACTGGGCATGCCGGACTGGGTATTCCAGGCGATCCTGATCACTGTGATTGTCGGGTTTGTCGTGACCATCACGCTCGCCTGGATTTTTGGCATAACCCCGGAAGGCATCAGGAAGATTCCTGTGGCCAGCGCCGGTGTCGCCGAGGGCTTGTCGACCGGACGCAAGATAGACTTCATTATCATCGGCTTGCTGGTAATCGCGCTGATCGCGTATATCACCAAGGACACCTTGTTTGACGGGCAACCAGCTGCCGCGGATGCCGTGAAAAGTATCGCAGTGCTGCCTTTCGTCAGCATGAGTTCGGACGTCGAGAACGAATATTTTTCCGATGGCTTATCCGAAGAGTTGCTCAACATGCTGGCCAAGATCAAGGATCTGAAAGTCGCCGGCCGGACTTCTTCTTTCTATTACAAGGGCCGGGATATCGATCTGCGAGAGATCGGCAGCCAGCTCAATGTCAGTCATGTGCTCGAAGGCAGCGTTAGAAAATCCGGCAACCAGGTGCGGATCACGGCCCAGCTGATCAGCGTGGCCGATGGCTATCACCTTTGGTCTGAAACCTATGACCGGCAACTCGACGATATTTTCAAGATTCAGGAAGAAATCGCGCGTGCCGTGACCGCCGCGCTGAAAGTGACGCTGCTGCTCGAGGAGGACTGGGCGCTGGCCGAAACACAGGAACTCAATCCGGCAGCACACAGCATGTACCTGATTGCGCGCAGCCGTCAGCGGGAGCGTGGTAAGGACAACCTGACCCAGGCGATGCATTTGTTCGAGACGATCATCGAAGAGTTTCCCGATTTTGCACCCGCCTATTCGGGCTTGTCCGACTCGATCCTGTTGTTATCAAACAATCATTTTTCCATTCCCTTTGAAGAGGCTCGAGAAAAAGCAACGCCACTGGTCGAAAAAGCGTTGCTACTCGCACCACTGTCTTCGGATGCCTGGACCTCCAAGGGGTTCCTGGATCAACAGATCTACCAGGATAACGGAG
>JAPUHG010000027.1 GCA_027297845.1 Gammaproteobacteria bacterium
GACCAGGCCCTCCGTTTTCACCACACGAGCTCTTTGCCCTGCCGGGATACTACCGCCGCCGACATTTCGAATGGTCCATTTCGTGCCGCGATGACTGGCCCTGCTCTCGCTGCCAGGCGGCAGCTCATCATCAACCAGGACCATATCGCCTTCCAGGCTCGCGCGAAAACCAGGCGCGCTTCCCTTGAACTTGCCATAAAGAGTCTTGCGAAAAGTGAACATCGACATCAGGCCCAACGTCGCGAACAGCAGCCATTGCCCCCACTCGGGCATAGCCAGCCCCAGCACATCCAGTATGCCGACGATCACCGCCGACAAACCGATGAATACCAGGTAAAACTGGGCGTCGATCAAAAACATCTCAGCGCCCAGGATAAGCACACCGAGCACCAGCCATCCCCACCACAACATAGGATCTCTCCTGCAAGACTACCTCTGCATACTATACCGTGGACCGCTTTGCGGTGGTAGGAGCCCAGCGTGATTGGATAGCGCAGCACTGGTGATGTGAATACGTTCGTTGGCAGGCCGTGAAATCTGTGAACCAGGGCAATAAATGGTCGGAATCGGCATGCTAGATTTTGTGAATCCCTTCAGAGCAGTGGATTAACGGGACAATTCCAAATGGCAACAGACAAGATTTTGCTACGTGCACTGTTGATTGACAGCGATGCTGGCGATCGGAAATACGTCCGTGAGCAGCTGAACAAGGCCAACAGCGTCAGCTTTGAGCTGACAGAAGTCGCATTGCTCGAAGGATCCACCGAATTCACGGGAAAAAACAACACGGCATATGATTTGATCTTGTTGAATCTTGCGCAGCCTGGATGCACAAGGCTGGAGGGCCTGGAAAAGCTATTGCCGCTGGCCGGCGACGTACCGATCATCGTCTTGTCGGGCAAGGAGCCGCGTGACCTGGGGCTGGATGCCTTTCGTTGCGGCGCTCAGGATTACCTGATCAAGGGGGAATTCGACTGCGAGCTTTTGGTCAGGACGATACGCAATGCCACCGAACGGGCTCGTATAAAGATTGAACTCAAGTCTTCCGAGCAGAAATACAGAGCCCTTTTTGAAAATGTGGTTGCCGGTGTTTTTAGTACGACCCTGGATGGACAGTTTATTTCCGCCAACCCGAGCATGGTTAAGCTTCTCGGCTATGCAAGCGAGGAGGAATTATTAGAGATCGATATTCCCAGCCAGATCCATGCCTGCCCAGAGCAAAGACAACGCTGGGTCGAGCAAGTGCATGCATCGGGTGAAATGGTCAATGCAGAACTCAGGCTGAAACGAAAAGACGGGCGCGAGATTACGGTGCTGGAGAATTCCTGCCTGGTTTACGACAGCGACGGTAAGCCGTCGCATTATCAGGGCACCCTGATCGATTTGACCGAGCGGTTGCGGGCGGAGGCGGCTTTGCGCAAGAGCGAAGAGCGATTTGAGCTGGCGGTCAAAGGGTCGCTGGATGGGTTGTACGACTGGGATATGCTGTCCGATCAGTTTTATGCGTCGCCAAGGCTGGTCGAAATCCTCGGCTTTGACCCGCAGTTCAAAAACGAAGGCCACTATCAGTTTCAGCGCCTTACGCATCCTGATGACTATGCCAGAGTAAAACAGGCGCTGATCGATCACCTGCGTGAAGACCAGCCGTTCAACGTGGAATTCAGGCTGCGCCGGGAAAACGACGAGTACTTATGGCTGCAAGCCAAAGGCCAGTCTGTACGCGACGATGATGGCAGAGCGACCCGGATGGCCGGATCGGTCGCGGATATCGGTGAGCGAAAGAAAGCCGAGGAAGCATTGCGTAGCAGCCAGTCCTTTTACCAGCTCATTTTAAATTCGGTACCGATCAGTATCGCTTATGTTGAAAAGGACGAAACCATTACCTTCGCCAATCAGAATTATCTCGACTGGTTTCGGGTAAGAAAGCCGGAATTGATCGGCAAGAAAATCAGACACATAACTTCACAGGAATCCTACGAGATAATTCGTCCGAGAATTGAAAAAGTTCTGGCTGGTGAGTTGGTCAGCTATTCGGCGGGCGCCGAACGGGAGATGCAGGATTTTGAGCTGGAAGTGACCTATGTGCCACACCGGGACGACAGTGGCGAAGTCATCGGCTTCTTTTCCGTGGTTCAGGATATGACCCAGCACCGTCGGCTGGAAGCGGAACTTCGCCAGGCACAGAAAATGGAGGCGGTCGGCCAGCTCACCGGTGGCGTTGCTCATGATTTCAATAATCTGTTGAGTATTATCGTCGGCAATCTTCAATTGCTGTCCAGACCGTTAAAAGAGCAAAAGAAACTCCAGAACCTGGCCGATTCCGCATTGAAGGCGGCATTGCGGGGGGCAGAGTTGACCAAGAGGTTGCTCGCTTTGTCTCGCCGCCAGGTGATGGAACCAAGATTGCTCGATGTTAGTGGTTTAGTCATGGGTATGAATGAGTTACTGAAACGCACCTTGGGCAGCAGTATCGATATCAGCACCAGGTTTGACAAAAACCTGCACTCTGCAACCATTGATCCGGGACAACTGGAAAGTGCTTTGCTAAATCTCGCGATAAACGCGCGAGATGCGATGCCGGAAGGCGGGCAACTCCAGATCGAGGCCGGTAACCTGAGAATTCCGACCGCTGGGTCCGCCGAGTTTCCACAGGCGACGCCGGGCGAGTATGTATTGTTATCGGTCAGTGATACCGGCTGCGGTATGCCATCGGATGTTGCCGACCGGGCGTTCGAACCGTTCTTTACGACCAAGGACGTTGGCAAGGGTAGCGGTCTTGGTCTGAGCATGGTCCATGGTTTTGTCGAGAAGTCCGGTGGATTTTCGAGTATCAGGAGCAACGTAGGGGTTGGAACCCGCGTCAGGTTGCTGTTTCCGATGTCGAATGACAGCGCTGCCGGCGGCGGGCAGCAAGTCGTCGAGCTTGAAATGCCGGCAGGCAATGAGTGCATTTTGGTCGTCGAGGACGATGATGAAGTCAGAAAAACCGCGATCGCCCTGTTACAGGAGCTTGGTTACCGGACCCTGGAGGCGGGGGATGGGCCCTCTGCGTTGCGGGTGCTGAAGGCACACCCGGAAGTCGACCTGTTGTTCAGCGATGTCATGATGCCTGGTGGCATGCGTGGGCCGGTGCTGGCGCATGAAGCCACAAAGATCCGGCCGGATATGCCGGTCCTGTTTGCAACCGGTTTTGCTGAAAGCACGATCATGCATCAAGGTATGGAGGCGGGTCCGGATAGTGTTATTTGCAAACCCTATGGTCACGATGAGCTCGCTCGCAAAATCCGCCGCGTGCTGGAACACAAGGAAGCCATTGCGCCCAAGAAAGCTGGCTAGTCTGTATATAGACCAGGCGCCAGCCAGCGCTCCTCGTAAGTTATAATTCCTGAATAGCAACAGGACCTGCCTGATCCGCGGGCGTCCTGACGAACCCGAGTTTCTGGAAATAATGATATGAGCGAACTAAGTCAATTCCCCGTGTCGCCAACGACAAAAAAATCGCTGTTGGGGCATAGTTTTGGTGGTTTTTTCTGGGGTATTTTCACAGTCGCGGTCTTGTATTGGTGCCTCGATGCCTGGCTGGTGGCTTCTTTTCATGAGACACATAGTTTTTTTGTGGATCATGAGCAACATAGTTTTTTGGTGGCCCTGTTGAATCCAGGCGAAGACCATCTGACGTACCGGGTAATCACAGCGGTGACTTTTTTGCTGCTGGGCATGGCCATCAGCGGTTATGTAGGACGTCTGAACCAGGCCAAACTGAAGTTGCAGGAAAGCCATGCCTGGCTGGATATCATGAGCGATGCCAGTTTTGAAGGTCTTTCTGTCTCCGAGAATGGCATAGTTGTCGCTGTCAACAAGCAGATTTGCGAACGTCTTGGCTATACTCCGGAGGAGTTGATCGGTCGTTCGATCCTGGAAATGACGGATCCGGGAAGTCACCCCGAGATCGAGGAACAACTCGCCAGTGAAACGGAGGGTTTGTATGTAATCGAGGCGCTACACAAAGATGGTCAAAAAGTATGCCTCGAGGTGCGCGCACGAAATCTGAAAATTGATGGCAGGAGTCTCCGGGTCTCGGCATTGTGGGATATCACCCAGCGCCTCGAAGACGAGAAGAATCTTCGCAATTATGAGCGTCGGCTGCGCACGATGACATCCCGGCTGGCTCTTGCCGAGGAAAAGGTCAGGAGGGACATCGCAATTGCCTTGCACGATACGGTGGCACAGCAGCTCAGTCTTGCCAGGCAAAAGATAGGGGCGGCATTGCAGGACACGAGCGACGAAGACAGTACGGGTTCATTGAGTGAAGCCAATGAATTGATTGACAGCGCCATTCGCGAAACCCGCACGCTGGTTTTTGATCTGAGTCCGCCGGTTTTGTATGAGCTGGGTTTTGTTGCTGCGGTCGAGTGGTTCAGTGATGTGCTTAGCGAGCGGTACGGAATTGAATGCAGCGTAAAAATGGTTGGAGGCGAGTTACTGCTGGATCATGATTTACGAGTAACCATTTACCAACTGGTCAGGGAGCTGATGATTAACGTTACCAAGCATTCGGGAGCGAAATTCGCGACCGTAAGTATTGCAGATAGCGACGGCATGTTGACTGTGGAAGTAAAAGACAACGGTTGCGGGTTCGATGTGAATTCAGTCGGCTCAGGGTTTGGTTTGTTCAGTATTCGCGAAAGGCTCAACTCCCTGGATGGCAGACTGAATATCGAGAGTGAGGTGGGTCAAGGAACCGCTGCCAGCATTTGCATACCATTGGGCGAATGGAGTGAGGCAAATGTCGCTTAAGGTGCTGCTTGCGGATGACCATCAGATTTCCAACGAGGGCTTGCGGGTCTTGCTTGAAAGGAGTGGAAAGTTTGAGGTCGTGGGTATGGTGAACTCGGGCCGTGAGGTAGAGAGAATGGTCCGCCGTCTGGGTCCTGATCTGGTCATCATGGATATTGCGATGCCGGAGTTAAATGGCATCGAGGCGGCTCGAAAATTGAGACGACTGCATCCGAAAGTAACGATAATTGCGCTGACCATGCATGATGACCGGCGTTATGTTTCGGCGATGATGGGTGCCGGAGTTCGCGCCTACATCCTGAAGGAAAATGCCGTCGAGGAGCTGGAATTGGCCATTAAAACCGTGGCTGCGGGCGAAATCTATATCAGTAAGGCTCTCAGGAAAAAATACCAGGATCAACTTCCGGAAATAATCAGTGGTAGCGAGCAATCGCTACCCGATATCCTGACCGGTCGCGAGCGCGAGGTGTTGCAGTTGCTGGCGGAAGGAAAGAAGACGACCCAGATTGGCGAGCTTCTGCACGTTAGCGCCAAGACGATTGAAACCCATCGCAGCAACATTATGAAAAAGCTCCGGTTGAACACGCTGGCCGACCTGACCCGTTATGCGATTCGCGAGGGACTCGTTTCTGTGGAAGGCTGAGGTTTCGCCAGACAGCGGATCAGGACCGGCTACAGCCCGGCATGCAAGCCCCAATAGACTGCCGGGTGTGTGTAAACAGGCTAATTCCTTGCACTTTTCCCTCTGCTGCGTTTAGCTTAGGGTAGTTGTCTGGTGGACACCGGGGGATATCTTGAACGAGCCTGAAAGACGCCTGCTGGTTATTGACGATGAAGTGGAAATACTGCGTTTTATCGGCGAGGTAGGGCGTGGGCAGGGTTTCGATGTCAAACTGACCGGCGATCCCGACCAGTTCAGGCGGACGGTCCAGGAATTCGACCCGAACTACATCATTATGGATTTGCAGATGCCGGATGCCGACGGCATCGAACTGATTCGCTATCTTGCGGATGAGGAGTGCCAGGCGGCCATCCTGGTCATCAGCGGTCTGGATGACCGGGTACTGAAGTCGGCCGAAAAACTGGGTCGCAGCCTCGGGCTGCGCATGGCCGGCAGTCTGACCAAGCCAATTATGCTGGATGACCTGGAAACGTTGTTGACGGCGGTACCCGGCGGTGAAATGCGGCTGACCAGGGACCTGATAAAGAACGCCATCGATGACGGTCAAATGGTAGTGCACTATCAGCCGAAAGCGCGTCTGCGCCTGACCGGACCCATATATATGTGCGGCGCGGAAGCCTTTATCCGGTGGAAGCATCCTGTGCAGGGCCTGATGATGCCGGGGTCGTTCCTGGCGAAAGCCGAGGAGTTTGGCCTGTCAGGCGAATTGTCTCGCTGCGTTTTGGATCAAGTGCTCAAAGCCAATGCAAGCTGGGCAGAAAAAGGAGAGGAAGTCACCGTCGGCGTCAATGTGTCGGCTCGTCAGCTGGTGGAAGATGATTTTCCAGACATGGTCGAGGAATTGCTTGCCCGTTATAAGGTTCCCGCCGATCGCCTGATGCTGGAACTGTCAGAGACCTCGGCGATGACGGATGCCGAGCAAAGCCTGGCCATACTCAAGCGCTTGCGCGAAAAGGGAGTGGAGTTGTGTCTCGATAATTTTGGGACCGCCTCGTCGCCGCTACAGATGCTTTACCGGATGCCGTTTTCTGAAGTCAAAGTCGACACCAGTTTCATACTCGAGGTTCGCCGCAGCGAGGAGGCCAGAGCCGTGGTCGCCGCGGTCGTCAATATGGCTCATGCACTCGGGCTGAACGTCTGCGCCGAAGGCGTGGAATCCGAACCAACCCTGAGTTTCCTACGCTCGGTTGGCTGTGACATCGCCCAGGGGTATTACGTTTGCAAGCCATTGCCACAGGATCGCGCTTATCGGTTTCTCGCGCGCTGGGCGAAACATGTCGAGGAACAGGAAAAGAAGATCCGCGAACAATGGTCAATGGCGGGTTGACCCGGAAATCCGGGCGTTCCAGCCTGATTTTACATAATCTTTTTGCACTATCCATTTAAACCCAATCGTGACTTGCGGCGTCAAAAAACCAGTAAACAACAGCTGGAGTGCATATGGGTGTCAGCCTGGCGGCCGTATCAATGAATGAACCGGACCCAAGGGCGATCGAGAAAGATCTTGTGGTTCGTGCTCAGCAAGGAGAACAGGCCGCATTCGAGACGCTGTATCGCCAGCACATTGGGCGGATTTATGGGCTTTGCCTGAGAATGACCGGGCAGCCGGCGTTGGCAGATGATTGTGCCCAGGAAGCATTTATTCGCGCCTGGCAAAAATTGCCGGAATTTCGCGGCCAAAGCGCTTTCGGGACCTGGCTGCACCGCATCGCGGTCAACCAGGTCTTAGGCCACAAACGCAGTAGCCAGCGTCAGGGGGCGCATCTCGAGTTACTGGCTGGACAGTCGACCGGCGCTTCGTCGCCGGCACCGGAAACCGCAGGTTTCGATATCGAAAAAGCGATCGCGAAACTGCCGGAAGGAGCACGGGATGTACTGCTCTTATGTGGCGTTGGCGGTTTTAGTCACGAAGAGGCCTCCAGCATGCTGGGAATAGCCGTTGGCACGAGCAAGGCACAGTTGCACAGGGCCCGGCGATTACTGAAAGACCAAATGGACAGTTGAGATGAACACTGAAAAAACAAATACAGACGCAGACGCAAGATTGGATAAGGCTTTGGCCGAATTGCCGTCTGAAATACAGCCGGATACCGATCTTTGGCCGAATATCAGTCGCGCGATCGCGGACGGTCGAGGACAGGCAGATCGAGAAAACCGGCAACCCTGGGTGGTGCGCCTGGCGATTGCCGCGTCCTTAGTGGCTGTTTCGTCGATGGCGACAAGTTGGTGGATAGCGCAAAACGATGGTAGCCAGGTGACGTTTGCCGAAGCCGGCCAGTTTGCCGCCCTGGTCGGGCCGGTGATTTTGCCCGCCAGTTATGACGAAACCCAGGTGCCCGGCGCACGCTATCTGCAGGATCGCAACGAGTTGGTGCAGGCGCTCGAAGAACAGATTTTGTTGTTGCCCGAAGAAACGCGCCGGAAGGTGGCCAGTGATTTTCGGGATATTCAGCTGGCGCTTCGGGATATCAGCAAAGAGCTGACCGGTGATCCCGGCAATGTATTGCTGCAACAGTTGTTGCTGACCATGTATCAAAGAGAACTAATGTTGCTCGACGATTTGAATCAAGTAACCGCGGCCGTCAAGGCCCAGAGGACCGAGTTATGAACAAGTGGATGATCTGTTTGATTGGGCTGCTGTTGTCATCTGTAACGCTGGCAGGAGAAGAGTTCGACAAGACCCTGCCTGCAGACGCGGATGGAGATGTCCTGATTTCCAATATTGCCGGCTTGGTCGATATTCATGGTTGGGACAAGAAAGAAGTCAGGGTTGTCGGCGAACTTGGCAGGGGAGTCCGGGAATTGGTGTTTGTGCGCGATGGCTCTCATGTGGAGATTCGGGT
>JAPUHG010000270.1 GCA_027297845.1 Gammaproteobacteria bacterium
GGCCGGGAATTACTAGTCGTAACCGTGCTTACTGGAGTCCGCCGGTCATAAGTATTAACCGAGGGATGTCCTATACTGGTTACTACTGATTAGCAGGTTATGTCGTGGCCACGGCTAGGTACCTATGCGTATAGCATCGGAGCGCGGCGCGATTCATGATGAGCATCGGGACCGGGGGTAGATTGATGACCAATACTGACAATGTCAGGGATGCACTGGTCGAACAACGTGCGGAATTGCTTGCTCGTTTGAACAAGATCACCAGCGATGTTCGTCATGAAGACCAGGCGATAGAGTCTGATTTCGCTGAACTCGCCGTACAGCGGGAAAACGACCAGGTCATTGATGCCCTGGGCGAAGCGGCGCGCCAGGAGCTGACCCAGATCAACCGGGCGCTGGCAAGTATTGAGAGCGGAGAGTACGGGCTTTGCACCGAATGTGGCAGGCAAATCCGTGTCGAACGGTTGGAGGTGTTGCCCTACAGCACCAAGTGCCTGCACTGCGCAAGTCGCGGCGAATAACGTCCCAAAGCCCCGATATTTGTTAATAATCAGCCCCTGAGAGTAGAATCCGGCAATTAACTGCTTCGGGCCGTACCATTGAACAAAATTTCACTGCTGATATTGTCAGCCCTCATTTTGCTCGGCTGTGCTGAACCTAAAGAACCAACTGTATCGACGGCGTCGATGATCGAAGACACGGCGTTGCTTGACACGGTGCTGGCAGAGTGCACGGTGGGGGACGAGAAAATCCGCGCCAGTCAGAATTGCAAGAATGCACGTCGTGCGGTCGATGCTGTTGCTGCCAGGGAGGCAGAGGAAAAGCAAAAAGTCGATCTGGAAGCCGAGTTTGAGCGCAAGCGTGCTGCGCTGCGTCGTCAACAGGATATCAGGGATCAGCAACAGAAAATTGCGGAAGATCTTGCCGAGAAGAGCGCCGCCGCGAAGGTGGCCGAAGAACTGACCGGCTCGGCCGACTATGCCGATGAACTCTTACCGGACGAACCGGATGTTCTGCCACCGACTACGCCGATGGGTGCGGTGATGGAATCCGAAGTGAGCAAAGAAGCTCCGCTGCCTGGACTGAGGCAAACTGATGTTTGCTCGATCGATCCGTCGGCACTGACGGATGCCGACCTGGAGGCACTGTTATCCGCGTTACAGGTGGAATGGCAGTATCGCCACTCCCAAACAGACCCAGGCGGGGCGACCGGCGGTGGGCCATTGCCGGCAGATGAACCACCGGTGGATGATCCAGCAGAGGTGTTTTCCGGTGGTGATGGGGGTTAGCCTTTTTTGACCCCGGATTTTCGCTGATCATCACCTGATGGTGCGCTCCGGCACCCATCCAATGGCGCAGCGGCGACCAGGCCGTCGCCAGGCCAAGCAGGATAATCAGGATACCGGCAAGCAGACGCACGGTTCGTTCTCCCCCACGCGGTGCGATAAAATCGGCCATGCCAGCGCTACTACCTGCCGCGCAGCGGCGCTGTGAAAGCCTGTCGTAATACGCCCGATGGTCGTGAGCAGGTGATGGGATTTTACCTGCCTGGGGAACTGGCCGGTCTCGACCGGCTTGCCGATGGCGATAGTCAATGGAATCTGGTCGCGCTGGAGGCCAGCTCACTGTGCACGGTAACTCACAAGAATCTTGTCGAAGGTGCTGTCGAGGTAGCGGAGTTTTTGAGCGGTCTGATGCGCCAGCTATGTGGCGACATGTTAAAGGCTGCCGACCTGGCGACCGGGAATAGCGCGGAGGCCCGGCTGGCCGCTTTCATGATCGACATCGCAGGACGTTGTGGCGTTGCCTGTCTTGATGGCGAGGATTTTTATCTGCCGATGTCGCGGCAGGACATTGCCAGCTACCTTGCACTGGCGCCGGAGACTATTTCCCGTCTGTTTGCGCGCCTGCGAGACGACGGTTTGATCGAAGTTGAACGCAAGAGGCTGCGGATACTGGACTATCGAGCGCTATCGCAGATTTCCCAAACCGAACTGGCGGCCTGACCCGCTTCTCCACCTGGAAACCGCGATCCCTGGCGAGATTCGCGGGCTAAAGCCTCAGGCAGGTCAATCGTCCGTTTCCGGGTCGGCGTCTGGTGCCGGCTCGGGCGTATAGACCGGGAAGGTTTTTACGCCACTTCCGGCATAGCCACTGTCATCCGCTTCCTGGTCTCCCTCATCGGCAAACTGGATGGCGCTGGCGGGGGGCGGTGCGTATTTGGCCAGTGTCGCCATGAATTCACGGGCTGGTTGCGGGGGAGTGATTTCGCCATAAAAGACCTCGCCGACATCGACGGAGTCGCGGTGATAGAATTTTGCATTCGCCTTGTCGTTAATCGAAATCGCAGCGCCCTCCAAAGCCACGCCGACAAATAGACCGCGGCTTCGCGAGTAAGAGTAAACGGCGGAATCGAATTTGAAGTCGGTGGCGGCGCTGCCAGAACGACCGACCGGTCCAGCCGCAATGGAGGCATCTGCGCCGAGCGTCAGTTTGCCACCGGTGATTCCATCCACGCCTTTCTTGCTTTTGAAGACGAGGATCAGGTCGGTCTCGGATATGCCAACCTGCAATCCCCAGCTACCGCCAACCAGCTTGATAAAGCTCGGGTTGCTCCAGCTATTGTCCGCTTTGCGCACGCTTAGAGCGCCTTGTCCGAAGCGTCCGGCAAAACCAACCCCGACCTTTACCACGTTGGGTATAACGGCTACCGCGTAGGCTTTTCCCAGCAGCGACTCGGGAATCTTGGTTTCCCGGATGCGCATTATTTCATCGAGGACCTGTACCGCAGAATTGATACGATTCTCTTCCTTGCTCTGTGCCAGCACCGCCGATGGCACGTAAAACAAGAACACGAGGCTCGCTAACAAGCCAATTTTGCTGGATATCGCCATCATTTTTTCTCCGCGTTTTTGTGTGTGAACACAAATCTGCTCAGGGTTCCCGTTTGGATCGGGTGCGTTCAGCTTACTTTAACCGAGGCGAGAATATCCAGCGCCGGCCCGTCAAGCTACACTGTGTGCGCCGCCGGGCGTTTGCCAGCGACGCTGTCATGGAAGGAGCCGTGATTTTGCGCCAGTTTCTGATGTTTGTAAGCTGCCTGTTGTGGTCTGCTGCCGCTACCGCGGAGTGGTTCACCGATGAGCAGGCAATCATGGGTACCGTCATCCGCACCGAGCTGTGGAGCGACGATCCGCAAAAGGCCGCGCAGGCGATTACGCTGGTTAACGAAGAAATGCATCGCATCGACCGGCTGATGAGTACCTACAAGGAAGATTCCGAGATTTCGATGGTCAATCGAAACGCGGCTGAAAATCCGGTCAGAGTAAGTGCCGAGCTGCTGAATCTGCTTGCCAGGGGACTGGAGATGTCACGCCTGACTCATGGTGCATTTGATATCACTTATGCCAGCGTGGGTCAGCTGTACGATTTTCGCGCCGGTATCCGGCCCGATGAGAAAAAGATCGCGGCTACCCTACCTGCGATCGACTATCGCCTGGTCGAACTAAACGAGGAAGAACAGACGGTGTTCTTTGCCAGGCAAGGCGTACGCATCGATCTGGGCGGTATCGCCAAGGGATATGCGGTCGAGCGTGGCGTTGGCATCCTGCGTACGCAGGGTATTGAACACGGGCTGGTAAGCGCGGGCGGCGATAGCCGGATTCTGGGTGATCGACGAGGTGCGCCGTGGATCGTTGGCGTTCGCGACCCGAGAAACAGCGACCGGGTGATTGCCAGGTTGCCGCTGGTCGACGAAGCTATTTCTACATCCGGTGATTACGAGCGGTTTTTTGAAGAGGCCGATGTTCGCTATCACCACATTATCAGTCCCGCCACCGGCCACTCGGCCAGCGAAGTACGTAGCGTCACTGTTATTGGACCCGATGCGACCATGACCGACGGATTGTCGACCAGTGTTTTCGTCATGGGGGTGGAGGATGGCCTGCGGTTGATCGATACGCTGGATGACTATGAAGCCGTGATCGTCGATAACGAAGGACATCTGCACCAATCCGGCGGGTTTCTGCCGACGAAGTAGAAAATAGCGGGCAAATTGCCCGCCGGCTTATGTAGCAAAGTCAGTGTTTGCTATTCGCGCGCCGACCCCTGTTGCTAACGGGCGACAAGAAAACTCCTTTAAGAACAATAGCTTGAAAAAAACAGAGAAAAAACTGTTTGCAATTGGCGACGATAGTTGAGGTTATTTTCCATAAAAACAGGCGCGGCTCACACTCTGGTTTTCACTTTCTGTCGTAAGCCAATGATTTTGAAGCCTGAAAACCAAGGTTGGCACGAATGTTGCTGTATAAACGCATGGCGTTTCTTTATCAGCCATCACGTGTTTGACCAGGAGTCGTTTTTGCAGGTGACACAGATCGAACACTGTCCGCTGAGAGCCCTTTTAGATCGAGGGCTGCAAAGCGTGTGGTGTTCGATTGACACAAGACGAAAGCCTGTGCAGGGTGCACGTTACTGATAAAGGCAAACTCGCCGAAAGGTGAGGGCGCAAAGCAACCGGTCTAAGGGAATTCCTACGATGGCGGGGCTACCAGTGTTTTTTCAGCTGTTAGACCTTCTCTGTATGAACCCCGACCGGACTTTTTTGACCTGAGTTCACAACCCATGCCAATGGGATTGGTGAGCCCGGGGCAAGGATCTTTGCTTTGTGGCCTCCTGGTTACATTGACAGGACGGGTACGGATATGAACAAAGTAAACAGGAGCAAGTCAGCCGAAATTTTTCTGCTTGCCGCGATTACCATGTTGCTCAGCAGCTGTGGCGATAGCATCAACGAGGAGGTCGTCGTCGAAGGCGCCCTGGCAATCGTTTTTGTTCAACGCGGTGTTGCCGCGGTTGGCAACCCTACCGATGGGACTATATTCCAGGCCGGCGGTGATCTGATGAGCATGGATCTGGCCTCGCCGAGCGCGACGATCACCAACCTGACTGCGGCATACACGGCAGGTGCCGGCGATGTTTCAGACCCGGAAGTTTCTTACGACGGAGAGCGTGTCCTGTTCGCCATGCGCGGGCCCAATGACCCGACCTGGAACATTTTCGAATACGAAATGTCTACCGCGATGTTGACCCGCATCGTCACGGACGGTCTTATCGCCAATGCTGGCGATGACGTCGATCCAGCCTATTTGCCTGATGGTCGTATCGTGTTTAGCTCCAATCGGCAGGAAAAATCGCGGCAGATCCTTGCCGCCGAGAATACTGAGCAATTCTCCGCTCTTGATGAATACGAACGTGAGCGCTCGATCGTGTTGCATGTCATGAATGGTGACGGCAGCGACATTCACCAAATTTCATTCAACCAGAGCCATGATCGCAACCCGACGGTTCTGACGACCGGTGAGATCATGTTCTCGCGTTGGGATCATGTGGGTAACCGCAATCACTTCCCGATTTTCTTCACCAACCCCGATGGTACGAACATTTTTGTTCAATACGGTGCATTTAGTCCTGGCAACAGCATGCTGCATCCGCGTGAAATGCCTGATGGGCGGGTTATGAGTTCGCTCATGCCATTGTCCGGAACCTTTGAAGGCGGCGCCGTTGTCGCCGTCGATATCCGTAATTTTTCCGAGTTCAACGATCCGGCGCCGGGGGCGCCCGCTGGTGCGGTTGGCCAGGTCGAGGTGACTCCGTTGCCGATCGAATTCGGCCGGGATGTATCTGAGAACGGGCGTTTTACGACGCCGTTCCCGCTGTGGGACGGCACCAATCGTGCCCTGCTTAGTTGGTCACCCTTTCGTCCAGAATTGGAGACCGATCCGTTATCCGGTATAGAAAGCGAGGTTGAAGGCGATCCGCTTTATGGCATTTACATGCTGGATATGGACACCAATTCGATGCGTCCGATCGCCTTGCCGCAAGATGGCATGGCATTCACCGACCCGATTCCCTTGCAGGCACGGCCCGTGCCCAACACGATTACCGATAAACCGCTGGATGCTGCCTTGGCAGCCCAGGGCATGGGTATTCTTAACGTGAAAAGCGTTTATGACACCGATGGCCAGAACCTGATGGGTTCGGCCATGCTGGTCGGGGGCGAAAACATCCCGATGATAACCTCACCGCCAGGGGATTCGCGTGCCATGGTTGCGGACCTGGCGAGAATTAAGAATCCGATGCTGACCGACGCCGCCGGGCGGGTCGGCCGTTTTATCCGGGTCACCCGCGCGGTGTCCACGCCGCGTGGGATTTCGATGGCTGCCATCGGTGAGAGCAACATGGAGATGCAACGAATCCTCGGTTATGGTGTTGAGGAACCCGATGGATCGTTCCGTTTCAAAGTACCGGCGGACATCGCCCTGGGCGTAGTCGTCGTGGATTCCGATGGCCGGGCGGTGCAGACACACACGAACTGGCTACAGGTTCGCCCCGGCGAAACCCGCACCTGTAACGGGTGTCACTCGCCGCGGCGTGGCGGCGCGATTAAGTCCTCGCCGATCGCCGGCAACCACCCCAATACGCTGTTAGCAGCGCAATCGGGCGAATCGATGGCCGAAACGCGGACCCGACTGGATCCGCAGGTTATGGACCTGACCGCCGATATGGTTTTTCAGGATATCTGGACCGACCCGGCGCTCCGCACACCGGATCCGGACCTGGTGATCGATTATGCCGGGCTCACGACACCAGCCCCGGTGAATGGATTGATCAATTATCCGGATCAAATTGCCCCGTTGTGGACCAAGGACCGTGGTGTCGATACTTGCATCACGTGTCACAACAGCAACGTGGTGGGCGACCCCGTTTCGGTCGGGCTGGATCTCCGCAGCCTCTCTGCTGGCAATGGTCGTTTGTTGTCCTACGAGGAACTGATGATTGGTGACCCGGTTATTGATCCTGCTACCGGACTACCGGTCCTGCGGGTCAGAGATGGCGAGATTGAAGTGGTGCGCCAGGCGCCGCTGGTAACGGCCGGATCTTCACGCCAGAGTTCGCGCAGCAGTCACCTGGTGGAGAAGATGTTCGAACAGGAACTTCGCGCCAGCAAGGATCTAGCCCCAATGACTGTGGATCACAGCGGCATGATGAATGCCTCTGAAAAGCGCGTTATGCACGAATGGATCGATCTTGGTGGGCAGTATTACAACAACCCGTTCGATGACGCGAATGGAGACGGCTTTAACAGTCTCAGCGAGGTTCGTGGCGGAGTGCGTGGTCTTAGCGAAAGCGAGTTCAATGCGCAGGTCCACCCGATCCTGATGGCGAGTTGTGCCACTTGCCACCAGCCGTTCAGCGGAAATGGCACGCCGTCCAACCCGCAAAATCCCGGGTTCAGTCCGAATCGTTTCGTGCTGACTGGGAGCCAGGAAGGCGATTTCAGCGTCACCGTCAGTATGGTCGAAAACGTTTGCATACCGGAAGAGAGCAGCTTGCTCAAACGGCCGATCAGCGACGAGCTTGCCAATCCGCCGCATCCGCGTATCGACGATCCAAATGTTGTCGATGATCCTGCCAATCCACTGGCCGACGACATCACTGTGTTGACGATCGCCGACGCCGATTACCAGACCATGTTCAATTGGGTCTCGGGTGGCGTTTGCATTCCGTGAACAGGTGTATTGGAGATTGAATAGTGATTGCTAAGTCCAGGTTTTTAATCGCAGTGTGCCTGCTTGCACTGGTCGCCGCCTGTAATGAGGTGGACAACGTGCAGCAGGCACAGACGGCGCAGTCACTGTGCATTGCCGATTTCGAGGTTTGTGTTAATCCGATTTTTGACGGGACGCTGAATGGCAGGGCGGGGCAGGTTACCTGCTCGGCCAGTGGTTGCCACAACCAGGCCGCCGGCTCGGGTGGCGCCTTCAAGATTTTTGCCAACCCAACGCCAGGATCGACCGAGATGCTGGCGAATTTTTTTGCGGCAAAGTCTTTTGCCAACCTGAATGACCCGGCACAAAGCAAAATTCTGCTTGAACCGCTACAGGGTGTGTCTTCGATCACCGGCACGCATACCGGTGGCGATATTTTTCCGGACTCGGCCGATCAGTGCTACCAGGCAATTTTTACCTGGATATCGACACCGGTGGATGACCGGAACTCATCGAGTTGCGGGGTCTGTGTGGCTGCTGCACTGGCCAGCTGCGGCTTCTGAAACGGGGTATTTTTCGAAGCTTATGTAAAGAACTGTGAGGCGGGTAACGGTACGAGCCGTGCATAAATGAGGAAATGGAGCTTGAAATCGTTACTGCTACTGGAAAACCGATGAAATCGATTCGGCTGGCCTGCCTGCTGCTGATTCCGCTGATGCTGGGCGCTACCGCCTATCAGCGGGTTCAGGTGCTGGATCCCTATATGGATCTGCATACCGGGCCGGGGCGGGGTTTCCCGGCTGTTCAGGTCGTCGAGCGTGGCGAATGGGTAGAGATACTCAAACGCAAGACGGACTGGTTCAAGGTGAGGAGTGAGCAAGGCAAGGAAGGTTGGGTGCGGAGAAGTCAGATGGAAAAAACGCTGACCGAAGCGGGCGTGGAGAAAAACTTTCGCGATGTCCTGATGGATGACTATCTGAATCGCCGTCTCGAGATGGGTTTCGCAGCGGGCCGGTTCGATGGTGACTCATCGCTAACGGTGCGCACCAGCTACCGGTTCAACAATTATATCATCGGCGAACTTAACCTGAGCCAGGTATCCGGCGATTTTTCCAGTTCCAGGATCATTGACCTGAATCTGCAAATCGCGCCCTACAGTGACAATCGTATTTCACCTTATTTCAACCTCGGCTTCGGCCATTTCAAAAATGAGCCAAGAGCGACCCTTGTTAACGCAGTAGACACCAGTGCGACGACGGCGGTGGTCGGTGTCGGCTTGCGCATATACCTGACCCGGCGATTTATCGTCAGGGCGGACTACAAAGATTACGTTGTAATGATCGACGCGGACCGGAATGAGGAATTTCAGCATTGGATGGCGGGCTTTTCATTTTTTTTCTGAGGCGGAGTGATGCTTAATCAAGGAATCTGCAAAATTTTGACGCTGGTGCTGGTGATCGGGTTTTTCGCTTCCGGCTGCAGCGTGCTGTCGAGCCGGGACAAGCAAGACGAAAAGCAGGAACTGCCGATGGAAGAAGCGCCGGGCCAGGTGATTGCTCCGGATGTGGAACGACGCGACATCAGCGTGCCAAAAATCGACACGGAAAACTGGGAGATCGGTTTGTACGTTGGCGTGCTCAGCGTGGACGATTTTGGCTCGCGGGCTATTTATGGTGTGCGCGCGGCCTATCACGTCAGCGAGGACTTTTTTCTGGAGGGCGCGTATGCAAGGTCTACGGTTGAGGATACAAATTTCAGGGATATAGGCCTGCCGATTTTTCCAAACGAAGAAGAGGACTTGAACTTCTATAGCTTTTCTCTTGGTTATAACTTTCTGCCCGGCGAAGTATTTGTCGGCACGAAGTGGGCGATGACCAGCAGCATGTATTTCATTTTCGGCGTCGGCAATACCGAGTTTATCGGCGAGGACGATCTGACTTACAGCCTCGGTTTCGGCTTGCGTGTGTTGCCGCGGGATTACCTGACCTTGCGGATCGAAGCGAAAGACAACATTTTCGAGTCCGATTTGCTTGGTACAAACGATTACAAACACAACCTGGAATTCAATATCGGATTCAGCGTGTTCTTTTAAGGAGCTGCTCGATGCGTGGACTGAAAATTTTGCTGATCTTTTTGCTGCTGCCGCTGGCCAGCGCTGCCGGTGTAACCGGTCTCGTCGGGCAACCTGCGCCTGACTTCGCGCTGAAAAGTATCGATGGCGTGAACATGCGACTTAGTGAGTTCAGGGGCGAGGTTGTCATGATCAATTTCTGGGCAACCTGGTGCGGTCCCTGTCGGCAGGAAATGCCTTTGCTCGACGAACTGCATCAGCGCTATCAGAAAGTGGGATTCCGCCTGCTCGGCGTCAACATCGACGACGACCGGCGTAGTGCGACCAAGATGGTCCGTGTGCTCAAAGTGGGGTTCCCGGTGTTGATGGATGAGCGTAAGGAAGTGAGCCGCTTGTACGACATCGACGCAATGCCGGCAACGTTGCTGATCGATCGCTCGGGCATCGTTCGCTACGTTCACCACGGATACAGATCCGGGTATGAACAAAGTTACGTAAATGAAATACGTGAGTTGCTGAAAGAGTAATCTGGGTATGCGAAAACTGACTCTATTGCTGATTGTTTTTCTGCTTGGTGCGTGTGCCAGGGAGCCGTGGGTCCGGCCGTATGAGCGCGAAGCCCTGGCCGATTCGATGATGTCCTTTAACCAGGATCCGATCGCCGACAGCTCCAGGACCCATGTGTTTGATGTACGCGAAGGCGCTCATGGCGCCGGGCAGTCACAGGGGGGCGGTTGTGGCTGCAACTAGCAACAGTGCGTTTACCAGCATGATTGCTTGCTGCACAAATCTGGCTGCTCTGCTGCGTGCTGGAGCGATGGGGCTGGTTTTGCTGTTTACGACAGTGGTTGCAGCGCCTGCCGTTGCAGCGACATTGCCGGAAGAACGCGGCGACGCGCTTTATCATTATTACAGCGGTGGTGGCATAGAGGTACAGGGACCGGCGTTGCTGGTTCGCAAAAATTTTGCAGAAAAATATTCAGTCAGCGCCAGCTATTACATGGATAGTATCAGCGGCGCCTCGATCGACGTGGTGACCAACGCCAGCGCCTACAACGAGACACGCAACCAGTTCGGCGTGGGCTTCGATTATCTCTATGGCGATACGTTGATGAATATTTCCTACACTTATAGCGATGAGAGCGATTACGAGGCCAAGACGATCGACGTTGGCCTCAGTCACGATTTCTTCGGTGGGATGAGTACGCTCGCGATGGGGTTCAGTCGTGGAGACGATACGGTCATGCGTGTCGATACTTCGTTCAAAGACTCTATCGATCGTTTCCAGTACCGCTTGGGCTGGACCCAGATTCTGTCACCCACCTTTGTTGCCGCGCTCAGCTATGAGGGATTTTCAGAGGAAGGTTTCCTGAACAATCCCTATCGCTCGGCGCGTGTCCTCGGAGCATCGGTCCAGGAAATTTACCCGCGGACCAGGACCAGCAACGCGATTGCCATCCAGGCCAACAAGTTCTGGGGCGACCGCAGTTTTGTCACTCGAGCGAAGTACCGTTACTACACGGATACATGGGGTATCGGCGCGAACAACGTCGAACTCATATTTGCCCGCAAACTAAACGAAAAAACCGAGGTCGAATTGGGGGGGCGTTTTTACACTCAAACCGCCGCCAATTTTTATAGCGATAACTTCGATCAGGAATATCGCTACATGGCGCGCGATAAGGAGTTGAGTGATTTCACCAGTTTCACGATTGGCGGGCGAGTCAGCTATGAGTTGTTCCGCGACCGCGGAAAGCTGGCAAAGGGCAAGGTCACCCTGATGCTCGATCGTATTCATTTTGACTATGACAATTTTAGCGACGTTCGCAACGGTCAGAGCTACAAATTCAACGCAAACGTCATCCAGTTATTTTTTTCTGCCTGGTATTGATTATGAACAGTAGAAATTTTGCAAACCATTTCCTGCTTGCCCTGGTGTTGATGCTGGGCGTGCCCGTCGCGGGCTCGGCACAGGCACAGCTGGCCGCAGTCAGCAATGCGGCCGATAGCGGCGAGTTTCGTGGTCTCGACGAGGACATACAGGACCTCAAACAGGAGGTGCTGGCGCTAAACCGCGACCTGTTTATCCTGGAAGAGGAGCTGCTTTTCCCCGCCAACACCCAGGTCGCGGTATTCGTCTCCATGGATGTCGGTACTTTTTTCAGTCTCGACTCCGTACAGATCAAGTTGGACGACAAGGAAGT
>JAPUHG010000271.1 GCA_027297845.1 Gammaproteobacteria bacterium
GGCGCCATTCGCGGTGCGTTCAGACGAAGCCGTTGACTGGCTGCACAAAATGGATCAAGCGTTGAGCACCCTGAATTATCAGGGTGTTTTCGTTCGGCTACGTGACGGCCAGGTTGACCCGATGAAAGTCATTCATCGCGTACACGACGGTGTGGCTGTAGAAAGGCTGATTGCGTTGGATGAGGTCGGCCGCGAAATCATTTCCAGTGGCGAAGAGGTGGTCTGTTTTTACCCCGATTCCGAATCGGTGGTGGTTGAGAAACGATCCGGGCACTCGCCGTTGCTGGGTGCTGTCCCCGCGCTCAACGATGAAGTGCTGAGTAATTACGTACTCACGCTAAAAAGCGGCAAGCCCATTATGGATCGCACAGTGATGATTATCGATGTCACTCCGAAGGATCATTTTCGGTATGGCTATCGGCTTTGGCTGGATGAGCAGACCGGATTGCCATTGATCTCACAGGTCCGCGGAGGGCAGGGGCAGATTATCGAGCAGATGCGATTTGCCAGTATCTCATTTCCGGATGAAATCCCGGAAGCGGACGTACAGACTGGCGTTGACGCCACCGGGTATCGCTGGACTTATTCAGAGCAAAAGGCCAGTCAGGCGGAAGCTCAGGTGGAACAGGCCTGGCGAGCCGACAAACTTCCTGAGGGTTTTGTACTCTCGGTATATCGAATGGATAATCAGTCACAGGCGGCGCAACCCGTTGTGCATATGGTCTATAGCGACGGCCTCGCGTCGGTTTCGGTGTTTGTGGAAAAACCCGCTCCGGATGAGAATCCGCGCAAAGGGGCATCGCAGATCGGTGCCGCCAATGCGTTTTCATTGCTGGTCGAAGAGCACCTGGTAACCGCCATCGGGGAAGTCCCGGCGGTCACGGTGCGCGATATTGCCAACTCGGTGGTAGTAGCGGGTACCACCATCAACTGATGATCAGGGAACGCGGCTGTGTCGTTCGTATTGCCGGCTCGTTTGCCTGGGTCAGTTGTGAATCTCGTGCCGGCTGTGAGCGTTGCGCGCAAGGCAAGGGTTGCGGAGGCGGATTGCTCAGCAAGCTGCTTGGTGATCGCCTGTTTCAATTACGCGTGCCGGCGCCTGATGACATCAAGGTAGGCGACCAGGTTCAGCTGGGTATTTCCGAAAGAGCGTTACTCGGCGCCTCCTGCCTGGTGTACCTGTTGCCTCTGTTCGCGTTGCTGATGGGTGCCCTGCTTGGTGATTTTCTGGGTGGCGATGTACCCGCATTGTTGCTCGGCGGGTCCGCCTTTTTTTCCAGTTTCCTTGCCCTGCACGTTTTCCGGGATCGGATAGCCCGCAGCAGCCGGTTTCAACCAGTGATCCTAAGAGTCTGAGCGGCAGAAAGTATGCCTACTCGGCAACTGCTCCTGCGTTGCTCTACCTCCTGCGTCCTTGCAGTCGTACGAAAGCGCCACAGCGGTCCATTTTTCCGTTCTTTTTCGTTGCGTAGCCCCACTATGCGCCTCAAAAGAACGAAAAACTGTCCGCGCTGCGACCCTTTCTCACTACGGATATTTCTACCGCGCAGACTCCTGGCCAGGTTTATTCATGAAAGCGCCCGCGCCCTCGCTTGATCCTTGCCCGCACACGAGATTTTCCTCCTTCGGAAATACCCACGGACATTCCGCTCGGTCAGAAAATCCCGTGTACAAACAATGGCCTGCGCAATCATCGCGACGATTCATGAATAAGCCGAGCTAGGATGACGATGACCGTAAGACTGATTTTGTATAGCCGCGAGGCATGCGGCCTGTGCGATGAAATGCTCGCGCAACTGGAGCCGTTGTTGAGCACCTGCCAGGCCAGCGTAGAGGTCGTCGACATCGGCGGTGATCCGGAGCTGATGCGCCGCTTTGGCTTGCGCATCCCCGTGCTGCTTTGCCAGGGCGAAATCCTGTGCGAGGGGCGGCTCGACGCCGACCTGGTCGAGCAACGTCTGCGTCGGCACAGTTAATCGAGCATGCATGTCAGCCAGCGTCTATAATCCACGCTGTTGCCCTCTTGGAGTGTGTGGTTACCCGCATATTTTTTAGCATGGATCGCGAGCGCATCCGGAATTTTTCCATCATCGCGCACATTGACCACGGCAAGTCCACCATCGCGGATCGGTTTATCCAGATCTGCGGTGGTCTCGTTGAACGTGAAATGTCCGAGCAGGTCCTGGATTCCATGGATCTGGAGCGTGAGCGTGGAATTACCATCAAGGCACAAGCGGTTTCCCTGAACTACAAGGCCGATGACGGCGGGGACTACTTGCTGAATTTCATCGATACACCCGGGCACGTGGATTTTTCCTATGAAGTATCGCGTTCGTTGTCGGCCTGCGAGGGAGCCTTGCTCGTTGTCGATGCAGCACAGGGTGTGGAAGCCCAAAGCGTCGCCAATTGTTACACCGCAATCGAGCAGGGGCTCGAAGTCGTGCCGGTTCTCAACAAGCTGGATTTACCATCCGCCGAACCCGAACGGGTTATCCAGGAAATCGAGGAGATCATCGGCATTGAAGCCAGTGACGCCTTGCAAATAAGCGCGAAAACCGGTGAAGGCGTACGCGCGGTTCTGGAACAGCTGATAACGAGAATACCGCCACCGGGCGGTGATCCCGATGCCCCATTGCAGGCCCTGATTATCGATTCCTGGTTTGATAATTACGTTGGCGTCGTTTCGCTGGTCCGAATCGTCAATGGCGTGTTACGACTAAAAGACAAGTTCGTCGTCATGTCGACAGGCAGAAGCCATCAGCTTGACAGGATCGGCCGGTTTACCCCGAAAATGTCCGATACCACCGAACTGGGCCCGGGTGAGGTCGGTTTTGTCATCGCCGCCATCAAGGAAGTACACGGGGCACCGGTTGGCGATACGCTGACGCTGGAAAAAAATCCCTGTAAGAAACCGCTGATTGGTTTCAAGCAGGTTCAACCGCGGGTCTTTGCCGGCTTATTCCCCGTTTCATCGGACGATTACGAGGGGTTTCGCGACGCCCTCGAGAAACTCGGTCTAAATGACGCGGCGTTGCACTATGAGCCGGAAAACTCCACTGCCCTGGGGTTTGGTTTCCGCTGTGGATTTCTCGGCATGCTGCATATGGAGATCATCCAGGAACGACTGGAGCGCGAATATGACCTGAATCTGATCACCACCGCGCCCACGGTTATTTACGAAGTGCAAACGACGGCGGGAGAGACCCTGCATATCGACAATCCTGCCAGGTTGCCAGACAGTAACCAGGTGAGCGAAATTCGCGAACCGATCATTGAAGCGACGATACTGGTGCCGCCGGTGCATGTCGGCGCAGTCATTAAACTTTGCGTTGCAAAACGCGGTGTCCAGACACGCATGCAATACCTGGGAAACCAGGTGTCTCTCGGATATGAATTACCACTGGCCGAGGTGGTCCTGGATTTTTTTGACAGGCTGAAATCGGTTAGCCGCGGGTACGCGTCATTCGATTATCAATTCGCCCGCTTTCAGGCCGCGCCGCTGGTCAAACTGGATATCCAGATCAATAAAGAGCGGGTCGATGCGTTGTCGGTTATCCTGCATCGGGATGCCGCCTATCGGCGAGGACGGGAAGTGGTCGATAAAATGCGCGAGCTGTTGCCGCGGCAAATGTTCGAATTCTCCGTACAGGCTTCGATCGGAAACAAGGTAATTGCCAGTGCCTCCATCCGTGCGCTCAGAAAGAACGTGACGGCAAAATGTTATGGCGGGGACATCACTCGGAAAAGAAAATTACTGGAAAAGCAAAAGGCCGGCAAGCGGCGAATGAAGCAGATCGGCTCGGTGGAAATCCCCCAGGAAGCGTTTCTTGCGGTGTTGCAGGTGGAGAAGAAATAGCCAATACTGCTCCGAAATTAAGCAGAGGTTAGCTACATGGTTTTTGATTTTGCATTGATTTTGTTTATTGCCACATTGTTCACCGGTGCGATCTGGCTGCTCGATGTGCTGGTCTTGCGCTCGCGGCGCGCAACCGTGGACGGGTCGGCTAGTGAACCGGTACTGGTCGAGTATTGCCGTACTTTTTTCCCGGTTATCCTGGTTGTCCTGCTGGTCCGGTCCTTTTTGTTCGAGCCGTTTCGGATTCCGTCCGATTCGATGATGCCAACCCTGCTGGATGGCGATTTTATTTTTGTGAACAAGTACGCATACGGCATACGCCTGCCGGTGATAAACAAGAAGATAATTGACATAGATGAACCCGGGCGTGGAGATGTGGTGGTGTTCCGGCTGCCATCGGACCCAAGTACGAATTACATCAAGCGTGTCGTAGGGCTGCCGGGTGATCGTATCGGGTATAGTGCGAATCGACTGTATATCAACGGCGAACCGATGCCGGTGAATGTACGAGGCGCCTACCGGGAACATGGCTACCAGGGAAACCTGGTGGTGGAGTCGATAGACGGCAAGGAGCATAAAGTGCTCCTGTTGCCGCAACGTTACAGCCGGGAGGGCGAGTGGCAGGTTCCGGATGGCCATTTTTTTGTCATGGGCGACAACCGGGATAACAGCAGGGACAGCCGGTTTCCGGGTGTTGGTGCGATACCGGAGTCTCAGTTGGTTGGCCGGGCGGTCAGAATCTGGATGAACTGGAATTTTCCAGAGGACGGACCACTTTGGAATCGTGTGGGCGAGAAAATAGAGTAATCATTAGGAACAGGAGAGAGCCATGCTGAAACGACAAGAGGGAATGACACTTCTCGGGTTTCTGATAATTGCGGCGTTGGCCGGCCTGCTTGTTTTCGCTGGTATTCGATTGACGCCCGTATACCTGGAATACATGAAGGTAGTAACGGTGCTCGATGGTGTAAAAAAGGAATTCGATGGCACCGCGGTGGAGTTGCCCGGGTTGAGACGATCAATCCAAAAGCGTTTTGACATTGAAAGCGTGATGATTATCCATGTTCAGGATATACGCATTCGTAAAAGCGGCACCGGTGGTTACATACTGGATGTGAAATACGCACACAAAGCGCCATACATCGCGAATATCAATTTCGTTGTGGACTTCCAAAAGACTGTCGAGATTGTTCGGTGATACAGACGGCGGATATGCCGGCTAAATGGTTAGACGAGAAATTCAATTACCGCTTTTCTGATGCCAGCCTGCTACTGGCCGCGCTAACACATCGCAGCGCAGGTGGCCGCAACAACTAGCTACACGAGTATCTTGGGGATGCGATACTCGGAGTTCTGGTAGCAAAGAATCTCTATCATGCTTTTCCCAACGCCAGCGAAGGTGAACTGACCCGCAGGCGTGCCGCGCTTGTGCGCAAAGAAACACTCTTTGAAATTGCGACAGAACTGGAGCTGGGCCCGCAGATCAGGCTTGGTTCAGGCGAATTGAAATCGGGTGGTTATCGACGGGATTCCATTCTTGCAGACAGCCTGGAAGCATTGTTTGGCGCAATTTTTCTCGATAGCGGTATGGGTGCGGTCGAGAAAATTATCGAGACGCTTTTTGGTCAGCGAATGATGGATGTACCGGCCGGTGAACTTAAAGACCCCAAGACCCGTCTACAGGAATATCTTCAATCCAGGGGCTTGTCGTTACCCGTATACGAGGTAGAGGAGACCCAGGGGCAGGCACACGAGCAGACCTTTAGGGTTAGTTGCAAAGCAGCGGATCTGGGTTTGACAGATCATGGCACAGGCAAGAGCAGACGTCGCGCAGAGCAAAGTGCGGCGGCAAAAATTCTGGAAAATATTGCCAATGAGCAATGAGTTTCGTTGCGGGTTCGTCGCGCTGGTCGGACGACCAAATGTTGGTAAATCAACATTGCTCAATCGCCTGGTCGGGAAAAAGATCAGCATTGTGACGCCAAAAGCACAAACCACCAGACACCGTATTCTTGGAATTGTCACGCGGCCGGATGTCCAGGTGATCCTGGTCGATACACCGGGACTGCATCGAAGTGACTCGAGCTACCTGAATCGGCTGATGAACCAAGCAGCAATTACCGGGCTCGACGATGCCGATTTGGTTCTGTTCATCACTGAAGCGTTGCGCTGGAACGAAAAGGATCAGCGGGTGCTGGATATTCTGAGCAGCCGCGATCGGCAGGTTGTCCTGGTCATCAACAAAATAGATCAAGTTCGGGACAAGAAGCAGTTGCTGCCGTTTATCGCGATGCTCAGCAAGAAAGCAGATTTTGCCGCCGTGGTGCCGGTATCCGCCAGAAAATCGATTGGTCTGGACAGTCTGAACGATGAGATTTTGCCGCGCCTGCCAGTCTCACCCGCATTGTTCGACAGTGGGCAGCTTACCGATCGCAGCCGCGAATTTCAGGCCGCGGAAATTATTCGTGAAAAGCTGATGCTGATGTTGCAGGAGGAAGTGCCATACGGGACGACCGTGCAAATAGAACGCTATGAAAAAAGCGGTAAGGGGTATGCGATTTCCGCCCTGATATGGGTTGCTCGGTCCGGACAGAAAAAAATAGTGATTGGATCGAAAGGCAGCATGTTAAAAAAAATCGGCGAATCTGCGCGCAAGGATTTGAAACGGCTTGTCGGGGAGCCGGTTCACCTGGAGATGTGGGTTAAAGTCAAGGAAAAATGGGCGGACAATGAAATGGCGGTCAAGAGCATGGGGTATGAGTTGTAGTGAATACCGGTCGACGCGGGCAATTATATGCAGCGTTTGTATTGCACCAACGACCGTACCGCGATACCAGCCGGATTGTAGATTTACTAACCGCTGAATTTGGCCGGGTCGCATTGGTCGCCAGAGGCGTTCGTTCAAGGCGGGGCAGCCAGGCTGCATTGCTGCAGCCATTTCGGCCGTTGTTAGTCGCCTGGTCCGGGCGCGGCGAAATGAAAACCCTGAATTCGGTGGAGCCATCCGGAGAGGCTTTTGGGTTAAAGGGTGCGGTACTGTTCTCCGGTTATTATCTGAACGAGTTACTGCTTCGTCTGACCCGGAAACATGATCCTCACCCTGAGCTCTTTGCCGTCTATCACGCTACACTGGAGCGTCTGAACCAGAGTGAAAATCAATCCCGCGCCCTGAGAATTTTCGAAAAAAGGTTGCTTGAGTGCCTCGGTTACGGCTTGAATCTGCAGTCGACCGCCGGCGATAACCACCAGGTGGACGCGGGTTGTCATTACACCTACCGGATCGAGCGTGGGCCGGAACTACAGGCGGCGGAAAGTGCAGCGAGTTACGCCGGCCGTTCCCTGCTTTCCCTGGCCAGCGAAGACCTCAGCGATGAGAACAGCTTGCAAGACGCAAGGCGCCTGCTGCGGGAGAACCTGGACTATTACCTCGGCGACAAACCATTGAAATCAAGACAGATACTGTATTCTATGCGCTCATGGTAAGTGCAGATCACAAGAGCCGACGCACGATTCTGCTTGGCGTCAATATCGACCATGTGGCGACTCTCCGTCAGGCTCGTGGCACTCGATACCCCGACCCCGTTTATGCCGCTTTGATGGCGGAACAGGCGGGTGCGGATAGCATTACTTTGCATTTACGCGAAGACCGACGGCATATCCAGGACCAGGATCTGGAGAATCTCAAGGGTGTGTTGCAAACACGAATGAACCTGGAAATGGCGGCGACAGAAGAGATGCTGGATATTGCGGTGCGGACCAGGCCGGCAGATTGTTGCCTGGTGCCCGAACGACGCCAGGAATTGACTACGGAGGGAGGTCTCGACGTGCGCGCCCAAATGACGCTTATCGAAGATGCCTGCACGCAACTACGCGAGCACGGAATCAGGACTTCGTTGTTTATCGATCCTGAGCCAAGCCAGGTTGAGGCTGCTGCGGAAGTCGGCGCGGATGTCGTCGAGCTGCATACCGGGACCTATGCCGACAGCTCCGAAGAGGACAGACCAGGGGAGTTGCGGCGGTTGGTCTCCGCCGCAACCCAGGCAACCGACGCAGGGTTGTCCGTACATGCCGGTCACGGTCTGCATTATCACAATGTCGCGCCGGTTGCGGCCATCGAAGATCTTGCCGAATTGAATATTGGTCATTCGATTATTGCCCGGGCGGTATTCGATGGTCTTGGTACGGCAGTTTCGGAGATGAAGCACTTGATGTTGGAAGCCCGGCACAAATGATTTTTGGTATTGGAACCGATCTTTTGAATGCACAGCGGGTGGAAGATGTTTATCGCCGCTTTGGTGAACGATTTGTGAATCGCCTTTTGTTACCGGAGGAAAAAAAACAGTTCCGGAAAGTAAAACGCAAGGCGCGCTTTCTGGCGATGCGATTTGCCGGCAAGGAAGCCGTGGTCAAGGCGATGGGCACCGGCTTTGCGCATGGTGTATGGATACGTGATGTTGGTATCGTTCAGGATCCTCGCGGCAAACCGGAGATTGTTTTTTCCGAACGCGGCCGCGCCGTGTGCCGCCAATTGGGCATCGGCGACGGTTTTGTTTCGCTGACCGATGAGGATGGCATGGTTCTGGCAATGGTGGTGCTGATGAAGGAGCCTGCAGCTCATTCACCGGGAGAGTCGGATGCTTGAGTGCCTGGTATTCGATATCGAAACGGTGCCCGATGTCGATCTGGGGCGTCGCCTGTTTGCTCTCGATGGTCTGGGCGACGAAGAGATCGCGCGGGCGATGTTTCAAAAACAGGTGGAGAAATCGGGCAACGATTTTTTGCCACTGCATCAGCACCGGGTGGTGGCAATTTCGATTGTTTTGCGCAATCGCTCCGGTTTCCGCGTGTGGAGTCTCGGCGAAGAGGATTCCAGCGAGAAAGAAATCATCACACGTTTTTTTGACGGGATAGAGCGATTCTCGCCGACGATCGTTTCCTGGAATGGCGGTGGTTTCGATTTGCCGGTTCTGCATTATCGCAGTTTGCTGCACGGCGTGAGTGCACCACGGTACTGGGAGACGGGCGATGACGACCAGAGTTTCCGCTGGAACAATTACCAAAGCCGTTTTCACTCGCGGCATACCGATCTGATGGATGTGATATCCGGGTATCAGCCGAGGGGCCGGGCGTCGTTGCAGGATGTCGCGGTGATGCTCGGTTTTCCGGGCAAGTTGGGCATGAGCGGAGACAAAGTCTGGCCATGTTTTGTCGATGGGCAAATCGCAACAATTCGGCATTACTGTGAAACCGATGTACTCAACACTTATCTGATCTATCTGCAGTTTCAAATGATCAAGGGTCGCGTCGATGCAAAACAGCTCGGAAAGGAACACGAACTTCTGGAGAAGGAACTGGCTGAAACTGGCCAGACCCATCTGGATGAGTTTCTGAGCGCATGGAAAATCGCCGGTAAGAAACCATGAGCCGTGGCCTCGCGTCACGTCCCGAGCAAACCGCAGATATTTCTCGCCTCGACCACAAGGGACGGGGCGAGGCGGATGTCCCTGGTCGACCGGCCAGAGTACTCCATACGCTGCCCGGCGAGAAGGTCATATTCAAACGCCGACGACGGCAAAGGGGATTCGACGAAGCCGAAGTTATTGAATTGCTCAGGCGTTCGGATCAACGGGTCGAACCGCGTTGCCCGCATTTTGGTAATTGTGGCGGTTGCTCGATGCAGCATATGGATGGCCCACAGCAGATCGCGCTAAAACTGGGCTGGTATCGGGACATGCTGGCCGAATACGATCTGGAGCCAGAGCGCTGGCTTGAGCCCCTGACCGGTCCCCTGTGGGAGTATCGCCGGCGCGCCAGACTGGGGGTCAAGAAGGTCGCTGGCAAGGGCAGGGTTCTGGTTGGTTTCAGAGAGGTTTTCAAACCCTATGTTGCCGACATGGATGGATGTGAAATCCTGTCCGGCGGCGCGGGGCGGCTGATTCAGCCGTTGTGCGAGTTAATCGACGGGTTATCCATTAGCGACCGCCTGCCGCAAATCGAAGTCGCCATTGCGGATAACGCGACGGCGCTGGTCCTGCGTGTCCTCGACCCGCCAAGTTTGGATGATCGCAAAGCGTTGCGAGGTTTTGCCAAGCGTTTCGGCGTGAGATTCTATCTCCAGCCTGGTGGTCTCGATAGCGTGCAGGCGCTGGACGAAGGCCAGCCCGGATTGGTTTACAAGCTGCCGGCATTCGATCTGACCATGGAGTTTTCTCCAGTCGATTTTATCCAGGTGAATGGGGTCCTGAACGAGAAGATGGTCGCGCTGGCGCTCGAATTGCTGTCGCCGCAAGCTGACGAGCAGGTTCTGGACCTTTTTTGCGGCCTGGGTAATTTCAGCCTGGCTCTTGCCCGGCGTAGTGGCAGTGTGATCGGTATCGAAGGCGACATGGGCCTGGTCGAGCGAGCTTACGCCAACGCGGTTCGCAACAAAATCGATAATGTGGAATTTCTGCCGGCCGATCTGTTTTTCCCATCCGCCGATGAGTCATGGATGAGCGGGGAGTACCCTTGCGTCATGCTGGATCCGCCGCGTAGCGGAGCCAGTCAGATTATTCCGTTCTTGCCGGCTATGGGCGCGCGGCGCATTGTCTATGTTTCATGTAACCCCGCAAGCCTCGCGCGGGACGCCGCCAGCCTTGTGAAATTGGGATATGATTTCAAGGCGACCGGCATCATGGATATGTTTCCCCACACCAGCCATGCAGAAGCGATCGCGCTGTTTGAGAAAACCGGGGGCGGCTAAAAAGCAATTTTTCTTCCGTAAGCACCTATAGGGAGGATTGGCAGTGACGCTGGGCCCATTGATGTTGGATATCGAAGGTCTCGAACTGAGCGCCACGGATCGTGATCTGTTGACCAACCCTGTGGTCGGCGGCGTGATTCTGTTTAGCCAGAATTACGCGGATCCCGATCAACTGAAAGCTCTAAGCGATGATATTCACAGTTTGCGTAATCCGCCATTGTTGATCGCCGTCGACCAGGAAGGTGGCCGCGTACAAAGGTTTCATAAGGATTTCTCGAAGCTGCCGGCCTTGCATCTGCTTGGACGGCAATGCGATCTGGATCAGCAAACCGGGCTGGCGCTCGCGGAAAGCTGTGGTTGGCTAATGGCGGCGGAGCTCAGGGCCTGTGGTGTCGATTTTTCATTTGCGCCGGTGCTCGATCTCGACTGGGGACTGTCTGAGGTGATCGGCGATCGCTCGTTTCACAGCGATCCGAATCGGGTTGCCGAGCTTGGCGTTGCCTATTTGCGCGGGATGAGAGCTGCCGGTATGGCAGCGGTGGGTAAACACTGGCCGGGTCACGGAGCGGTCAGTGCCGATTCGCATCTGGCGCTGCCGAGGGACAGGCGGGAATATGCCGAAATTCTCGAGGACATTATTCCATTTGAAAGATTAATCAATGGCGGCCTGGCCGGGGTAATGACCGCGCATGTGGTCTATACCCAAATGGACCTGGTGCCAGCGTCGTTTTCCCCATATTGGATCAACCAGGAGCTCAGGGGTAAGCTGCGATTCAATGGCGTGGTTTTTTCGGACGACCTGAGCATGCAGGGCGCGGCAGGGATGGGTAACCTGGCAGAACGCGCCCGTGCCGCGTTGGCTGCCGGCGCAGATATGATCCTGGTCTGTAACGATCGGCCGGGTGCGATTGGCGTTGTAGAGGAATTGGCTGTATATAACAATCCAGTCAGCGCACTGAGGCTAACCCGTTTACATGGGCAACATTGTGCAACACATGATGAGCTTGTTGCTGGTGAACGCTGGCAGGAAGCTGTAGCAATGCTAAGCAGAATAGAGAATAAACCCGGGTTGAGTCTGGACGCCTGAGGCGCATTACGATGAATACAGCGGGTAACAAAAAACGCATCGGCATATTCGGAGGACTATGTGAGCACCCTGGGAATAATCGGCAGTTCAGCAATGGATCCCCTGCAGGGGTTCGAGCAATCCCGTGCAAGCAACGAAACAACGCCATATGGAGAGCCATCCAGCCGCCTGTTGCATGGACAGATCTCTGGTCAGCAGATCATTTTTCTGGCTCGCCACGGCGAGGAGAAAAGCATTGCGCCCCACCTGATCAACTCTCGCGCCAACCTTTGGGCTTTCCAGCATGCCGGAGTAGAGCGAATACTTGCGGTGAATGCGGTTGGTGGAATCAGCCAGCGTTGTGTCAGCGGTAGCCTGGTTATCCCGGACGATCTGATCGATTACACGCACGGCCGGGAGCAAACCTTTTTTGATGGCACGGCAAAAGATCTGCGGCACATGGAATTTGCAGCGCCCTATGATGAAGAAATGAGGCAGCAGTTATGCGCCGCTGCAGCGGCCGAAGAAATTGTGTTTGTCCCGGGGGGTACTCATGGAATTGTGCAGGGTCCACGTTTGGAAACGGCCGCCGAAATCAAGCGGCTGGCAAGGGACGGTTGCGAAATCGTAGGAATGACAGGTATGCCCGAGGCCGCTTTGGCCAGGGAAATGGGTCTTGCCTATGCTTGTTGTGGCGTGGTCGTCAACCAGGCAGCGGGGATAGGCAGCGGGAGTATTTATATGGAGATCGATGCGACAAAGGCCGAGGGGATGGCTAAATTCAATCAACTGTTACAACGATTTCTGGTGGGCTGATTTTGTCGATTAATCCTGGAATAGGCTGGTGAAAGATCTGACGGTTACCGCGCTCGAAGCCGTCATCGACGCATGCGGTCAGGGGGTAATTGTGGTCGATGCAACGGCAGGCGATTGGCCGGTCGTATTTGTCAATGACGAGCTTGCCCAGCTCACCGGTGTGGATAAATCCGATTTTCAGGAAAACGGTCTGCGTGAATTTGCTCGCTTATTTACGGATGCGGATACGGATATCGTTGACGACTGTCGGCTTTGCGTGGAAAAGCGATCTATGTCTGAGATGCTGGTTACTGGAGCCAGGCCGGATGGCAGTGTGCTGCATGGCGAGATCCATATCAGTTGTATTGAAACTCGCGGCAAAAGAGTTTCTCATGTCGCAGTCTACTTCCGTGAGATTCACGAGTCGGAGTATGCCAGCGAGGAGTCGGCGTCCGTCGATTTCGAATCGGCCATGCGCAGCGATCGCCTGACCGGTCTGTGTCAGCGTCGGTATTTTGAGCGCATCCTGACTCGCGAGTGGGGCAGCGCTATCCGGGACAAAGCTACAATCGCCTTGTTTCTGATTCAGATTGACGAGTTTTCCGAGTACAGCAACACGTTTGGCCGGCAGGCAGCCGATGCTTGTTTGCGCCAGGTCGGCAGGGCCGTGAAAGCAGTCGCACGGCGCTCAAGTGATCTTGCGGGGCGTTTCGAAAATGAGATTTTCGTGACCATGGCCAGGAACATGGACTACAACCAGTGCGAAAGGCTGGGCCAGTTGTTTATTGACCAGGTCAGCCGTTTGTGCATGCACCATCCGCACTCGGCGGTCCACAATTACGTTAGTGTCAGTGTCGGCGCCGTGAGCGCGTCGCCAACACCGGGGACTTTTCCCTTACAGGCGATTGAAGAGGCCAGAGACGCGCTTGACGAAGCGATAGCGCGTGGTGGCAGACGAATTCTCAGTCGTCATTTTATCAAGTAGCGGGTCGAGTGTTGTTGATGCCCGCAGCGGCCGGGATGATCGGGTTGCCGCCTGTAACCAGTTCCGGTTCGGGCTCTTCGACCCGAGTGATCAGTGCGACTACGCCAAAGTGTGGATGATCGAAATAATGGATAGCACCGCCGCGCATCAGACGGCTTTCTTTGATTACATATGGCGTTTGTTTTGCCATCAAGCTGGCAAAGGCGGGGTAAAGCGGGAACACCTCGTTCTTTTCCTGCGGCAACCACTCCAGATCGAGCAGCAAATGCAAAAACCGACTCAGGCTCAACGTCGCCGTGCCCTCTAGCAAACCTGCCTCGTTGTCTACAGGCTGCAATATAAAAGGGTCTGCCTCATCGAGCAATACGCCATCTTGTTGCCAAACCTGGTAAGTCAATAACGCGAAATCCCTTGAATTCTCGATCCGCTCTATGAGATCGGCCAATTGCCAGAGATCTTCGTCGATTACGATCTGTGGCTCTTTGCGAGGCGGCAAATCTTCTTCCTCGTCCAGATCCAGCGCAATCGGGTCGGAATCCACTGTGGTCAGTTCTGTCTCCGCAAGCTGCAATGCATCCTCGTTGTCAGCTGGCTGATCCGCCAGGTCGTCCAAAATGGCGTCGAGATTCTCCGTATCGCTTTCATCAGCCTCGCCGAGTACCGACAGCAGGGCGTCCAATTCATCCAGGGACTCCGTCGCAAACGGGTCGTATGGAGGAGCAAACTGCTCGTTACCCGGGGTCGGGTTAAGCGGCCGAAACACGATAATCTCGACTTGAAACCGGGGTGGATATTCAATG
>JAPUHG010000272.1 GCA_027297845.1 Gammaproteobacteria bacterium
AAAGCACACGGTCGCCAGCTTAAGGTTAGCAAAGAAACTATCCGCCTCTAGCCCGGATTGGTCATGAATGCGCTCGCGCCCCAATCAGCGGGCGATTTTTCGTGCCGCCGGGTGCAGTTGCCTGGCGAGTTGCTGCCGGTCCAGTCGTGGCTGCCAGCGTATGACTGCGAGGCAGTCCGCCGGAATTTTTTTCTCCAGGGTATGCACGGTCGCTGTCAGATCGGCGGTGGACCCGTCACACTCGTTGCCGATCCAGCCGGCCAGGCGAAGCCCCTTCTCCTTTAGCGATTCGACGCTCATTGCAGCGTGATTGATACAGCCTGGGCGCAGGCCAACGACCAGCAATATCGGAAAGCCGATCGCCAGGGCCAGATCCGCAGCCGTATCGGTGCGGGTTATTGGAGTTTGCACACCGCCGGGTCCTTCGATCAGCAGCCAGTCGGCTCTCCTGGATAGACTGACCGATTGTGCAGCCAGTTCATCGATGGTGAGATCGACCCGGTTTTGCAAAGCCGAAACGACGGGTTCCGAGATCGTTTCCAGCGCTACCGGGTTGACTTCCCTGTAGCTCGCATCCTGGTTCATGGCAGCAATCAGGCTTTCCGCATCTTCACTCCGCAAACCGTCCGCAGTCTGCCAGCAACCGGTAGCGACCGGCTTCATCGCCAGCGTGGTATACCCTCCGGCACCCAGCGCCTGCAGCAAGGCACTGGTGATCAGCGTCTTGCCGACACCGATATCAGTCCCGGTAATAAATAGTCCTCGGCTCATCGAACTCAGTCCTTTTTGCGTAGACCGATGCCACCGACGGGGATTCGGAACTCACCCGGGGCAGCCGGGCGGGCTCGTTTTTCAATCGGCCCCCAGGCTTGGCCGTAAACCACCTCATAGGTGGCGGGGAGTTTCTCCTGGTTCCGAAAACCCTCGTAGGCATCCGCCAGTGCAATGACATTCTGCTCGCTGACCCGCTTTGGCATTGTGCCGTGGATCACGTTTTCCGCACCGGTGTGAATCAAGTCATCCAGTAGTTTCTGCACATTTTCATAGGTAAGCGTGAAATACTCCGCGTCCATGACGGGTTCCACCAGTCCGCTGTGTACCAGGGCATCGCCGACATCATGCATATCGGCAAAATCCAGCAAGCGTGGCTGAGAATCTGTCGCCAGGCAGGCGTGGCGCAACTCGTACAGCGTATCCGGACCATAACTGCTGAAGCTGAGGAGACCGCGAGGTTTCAGCACCCGGTAGAATTCTTCGAACACCCGGTCCGTGTCGGACACCCAGGGCAGGACGAGACTGCAGAAAATCAGGTCGACACTGTCATTTCGCAGCGGGAGCCTGGCTAAATCTGCACAGGCCGAATGCTGCTCATCGACCGCAGCCGCAGCGATCATCTGCTCGGCAAAATCGACCGCAAGAATCCGGCTTGCGGGATACCGCCGCGTAAGATCCGGAATCGCCCGGCAGGTGCCGGCCCCAGCATCCAGGATCAGCTTCGGTTCGAGGCGTACCAGGTCCAGCCTTTGCAACAGCCGCTCCATGACCTCCAGCTCCAGCACCGCCGACTGGTCATAGCTTTCGGCAGACTCATTGAAGGCCTGCCGGACCAGCGCCGCTTTCGGTCGGCTGGCTTTGTCCGGCCCGGGACTCATCTTTTTTGCTTATCGAGGTTTGCCATGATCCGTTCATTATTCAACGTTCGCGCACCGTGTTTCTACCCGGATGGAGTCAAGCGGCATATCTGGGCTATGAGAGCCGCAAGAGAGCTGGCGGCGAGGATCTGTTAATCGGATGCTCGCCATGTGCATTGGACGTCAGTTGCGTGGTCAAAGTGAATGTCAGTACATGTCAGCCGCCTGTTGCGGATGCAGGCCATGTTACTAAAGTCGCGTTGTGTGCTTTGCGATGGTCCCGGGATGGCGGAACCCGCGCTGGATTTGTGCGCCGGGTGCTATCGTGAATTGCCTCGCCTGCTCAACGGTTGCGAAATCTGCGCCCGGCCGCTGGCCGGCAATGGGCTGATTTGCGGATCCTGCCAGAAAAACCCGCCGCCATTCGCCCGGGTCATCGCACCCTATCGCTACGCCTGGCCGATAGACAAAATGATTCAGCAGTTCAAATTCGGCGGCAACCTGGCAATGGGCCGGGTCCTGGGTTGCCTGCTGGCCCGCCATCTGGACAGCGTTCGAGCGCTTGCTGCGCAGCCGGCGTCTGGCTCGTTCGTCGTCGTGCCCGTCCCTTTGCACCGTCGCCGACTGTGGCAACGAGGCTTTAACCAGGCCACCGAGCTGGCTCGCGCTTTGACGCTGTACCTGCCGGTTGTTGTGCGTAGCGATCTGTGTGCCCGGGTTCGCGACACGCCAGCGCAAGTTGGCAAGCACGCGGACGAGCGGCAAAAAAATGTGCGTCATGCGTTTGCCCTGCGCGCCAAGGCGATCCCCGGGCAGGTCGTGATACTGGACGATGTGATGACAACCGGCAGCACCTGCGCCGAACTTGCCCGTATCTTAAAAAAGCAGGGCTGCGGACAAGTGCTGGTCTGGTGCCTGGCCCGTGCATGAGGCTTGCCGCTGCGGTAAGACAGCGTTATTTTGACCGGATGAGGCCACGAAACAGGCAAGAGGATTGGCAGGAAAGCCGCTCATTCGATCCTCAGCGAAGGCGGTTCCTGGGCGGGCTCGCGGGCGCCGCATGGTTGGCGGGCACAGGCGGAGTCGTGTCCGGCTGCAGCTCTAGCAATGTGCTGAGAGTTCCGTTAGCCGCGGTCGAGGCCGATCTTCTGCGCGTGCTGGCGCCATCCGTGTTACACGGTCTTTTGCCGATCCAGCCCAACGAACGCACAGACAGCCTGAATGAACTTCTGTCCGCGGTTTCAACCAGCGTTTCCAGCTTAAGCGGTGACAGTCGCGAACAACTGGCACGCTTGCTGGCCGCGTTGGATTATCGCGTTACCCGCTGGTTGTTGACCGGCCTGTGGAAACCTCTGGCGGAGGCCAGTATCGAAGAGATCGACGAATTTCTGAACAACTGGCGCAACTCTTCGATCGGACGCTTTAACCTGGCTTACCGGACCTTGACCCGGTTGCTGGTAAACAATTGGTTTGTATTGCCCGCCCATTTCGCCCAGGCCGGTTACCCGGGGCCACCATCGTGGGCTGTCGAGCTGAATGTCCTGCGAGATGTCTAGGCAATGATCGCGGCACATCATCATGTGGTTGACGGCGCACGCCTGCAAACCGATCAGCAGCTTGAAGCCGATGTCGTCATCGTTGGCACCGGTGCCGGCGGTGGCGTGGCCGCCGAGTTGCTGGCGAGATCGGGTCTGCGCGTCATCATGCTCGAGACGGGTCCTTTGCAGGTCGCCCGGGACTTCGATATGCAGGAGCAAAGAGCCTACAACCGTCTCTATGCCGAAGGCGGCAATCTGACCACCGCCGACTACAGTATCGCGCTACTGCGTGGGCGAGCGGTCGGCGGCGGCACCACGGTCAACTGGACCACCAGTTTGCGCACCCCCGTGCAGACCGTCGAATACTGGGTGGATCGTTTTGGCTTGCCGGAGGTTGCGGAGGAAAAAATTGCTCCCTGGTTCGACTGGGCGGAGCGGCGATTCAATATCAAACCCTGGGAGGTCGCACCGAATGCGAATAATGAGGTACTGAAAACCGGTTGTGAAAAACTCGGCCTGGAGTGGGCCGTTATTCCTCGCAACGTGAAAGGCTGCGCCGATCTGGGTTATTGCGGTATGGGCTGCCCACTGGGCGCCAAGCAGTCGATGCTGGTGACGACGATACCGAGCGCCCTCGAATATGGCGCCAGTCTTTATGCTCGAACCCGCGCCTGGAAGCTCGAGATCAGACACGGAAATGTCGAGGCGCTGATCGCGCAGGCGCTGGATGAGCAGAGCATCAACCCGACCGGCGTCAATATTCGTATCCGGGCAAAACACTACTTGCTGGCGGGTGGAGCAATCCAGAGCCCCGCGCTGCTGATGCGTTCCGGCGCACCCGATCCCTACCGGGTCCTCGGCAAGCGCAGTTTCCTGCACCCGGTCAACACCAGTCTCGCACGCATGCCGATGGCGGTGGATGCTTTTTTTGGCGCGCCGCAAAGCATTTACAGCGATCACTATCAATGGCCGGATGGCGCCGAGGGTCCGGCTGGGTTCAAGCTCGAAGTCCCGCCGATACACCCGGGTCTCGCCGCCGGCATCCTGGGCTGGCATGGCGAGAAACTTGCGGGTGAAATGAAGGAGTTGCCGAGGATCAACGCGCTACTCGCTTTGCAGCGCGATGGTTTCGATAAACAAAGCCCGGGTGGCGTGGTGGAACTGCAAAGCGATGAGCGCGGTGTCCTGGACTATCCATTGAATGAGCACTTATGGGATGGCGTACGCCGGGCCTGGCACGCGATGGCAGAAATTCAGTTTGCCGCCGGGGCGCAAGCGGTGATGCCCGGTCATCTCGATGCCGGGTTTGCAACCAGCCTCGCAGGCGTCAGCGCACAGATCGATCGTTTGCCGCTGGAGCCCTACAAGGCGGCACTGTTTAGCGCTCACCTGATGGGCGGTTGTGGCATGGGAGCGAACCCGCGCGAATCGGTGATTGCAGCCAGCGGCAGGCATCATCAACTCGAAAACCTGACCGTCGTCGATGGTTCTGTTTTTCCGACCAGCGTGGGCGCCAATCCACAACTTTCGATATTCGCTCAGGCGGCCCGCATGACGACCGGGCTGGCGCGAGAAATGCAGCCAGGCGCATTAGCAGACTTACCCTGAGCTGAAGCGATAGCTTCTGGCTACCGAAGCGAAAGTTTGCCAGACTCCACGCAGCCATTTTTGAAAACGAGTTCTCCAATGCCCGCCAGAAATCTTTGTCTTTCCCTGTGCTGTTGTTTGCTCCTGGCGAGCTGCGCCGGCAAGCCATTTTCCGAAACCTGCCCGGAAGAATTGTCGCGCGGCTGGCAGGAAATGGACCTGGCAAAAGCTAAAGGTGTCGATGGTACCGTCAGTCTTGCCAAGGGCGCCGGTTTGCTGGCCGCCGCAAAAGGCATGGAAATGGCCGAAAAATACGAACGCTGTTATGAGTTGGCCAAAGAAGCGCGGGCCGAGATAAAGAAATCCCGCGGTTGATTTAGCCTGCTTGTTTGCCGACGCGCGGAAACCGTACAGCGTCAGGGGAGATAGTCTAATCACAATGAGGGGCAGGAACCGTCTACAAGACTGTCACAGTACTTGCGTGGCGCCTCGGATCTCGTCAAAGCGCGTGGGTTTTTCTACGATATTCACACAATCATTTTGAGAGTGCTGCCCCGATAGCGACAAGCAACCTTCGTCTGATGGTCGCGAAAGACGGGTCTCTTTGACTTCGAATCGCTGGCATTCGCTAACTTGACAGTCTCCTGGAGCTGTTGTCGAATTGATTGCTTGGTTTGCTAGTATCAGACGTCACCAGGGTAAAACAAGAAGAACGAATTGGCCGGGACTGGCAATACAACAAAACTGAGACGCGACATCGGCATTTTTGGTGCGTCGTTTCTCGCTCTGAACTCGATGATCGGTGCGGGCATATTCGCACTTCCTGGCAGGATCGCCGTAAACGCGGGCTTGCATAGCCCGTGGCTGTTTCTGGTTATTGGCGCACTGTTCATCACTATTGTGCTGACGTTCGCAGAACTATCAAGCTATTACGATCAGACCGGTGGACCGGTTCTATACGCCAGCGACGCATTCGGTTCATTCGCCGGTTTTAGTACCGGCTGGGCTATTTATATTAGCCGTATGACAGCCGTCGCTGCGAACGCCAACGTCATGGCAACCTATCTCGCCTCGTTGCACGACGTATTCGCCAGCGACCTTGCTCGCGGCACGATTATCACTACTGTCACGGTTGGCCTGGCCTGGGCAAACGTAATGGGCGTTCGCGATGGCGTGCGAACAATGGCTGTCTTCACGTTCCTGAAGGTCACACCGCTTGTACTGATGGTCCTGTTGGGATTGCAGCACGTCACGGGCGCTACACTGCTGCCGGATGGAGCATTTTTCTTTGAGGGCTTTGGCGATACAACGTTGTTATTGATCTACGCCTATGTCGGATTTGAAACACTCGGCATTACAGCAGGAGAGACGTCGCAGCCACGGCGCACGCTTCCCAAAGCCTATGTCGGCAGCATGCTGGGAACCAGCCTGTTGTATTTCCTCGTCGTGCTCGTTTTTGTATCGGTCATTCCGGCGGAAAACTACGCGGGCGCAACACTGGTCGACGTCGGCCGCTCGATTGCGGGACCGCTTGGCGCGATCGTCATCACATTGACCGCCGTTTTTTCGATTGGCGGAAACCTTTCGAGCGCAATACTCTGTGCGCCCAGATTAACCTTTGCCATGGCCGAAAAAGGCATGTTGCCGGCCTGGTTCGGCCGTGTACATGCCAAGTATGCGACACCAGCCCATTCCATCCTGTTTATGAGCAGCATGGCACTAATATTGGCGCTGACGGGTTCATTCGTAAAACTGGCGCTCGCAAGTTCAGTTGTCCGGCTGCTGGGTTACGTTATCTGTATCGCATCGCTGCCGTCGATTCGCCGTAATGCAGATGCTGATGCACGGCGGCGGGCATTTCAGCTTAAGGGTGGTTATGCAATCCCTGTGATCGCTCTCCTTATCTGCTTTTGGTTACTGGCCCAGTCGAAGTCCGAATCCTGGATTGCAGTGTCCATTCTGCTCGGTATAGGTTGGCTTTTTTATGCAATTGAGAACTGGACCGCATCAGAATAAAACGGTGCCGGTGTTCACATATTGACTTATTTCTGCCGGGCAGCCCGCTATTCCCAACAGGCTTCTAAGCAGGCACAAAAGTGTAGTGAAGGATGAGCCCGCCCAGCACGGCGGCGCCCACATAACGGTTGTGCAGAAACGCCTGGAAACAGGCAGCGGGCTTGCGGTCCCTGGTCAGAACCTGCTGCCAGGCAAACAGTAACGCGACCACAACAAGAGCCAGATTAAACCAGCCCCCCAGTTCGCTACTGGTGCCGACGAGATACAAAGTCATCAGGCATAGCCCCTGGAATATGCCGATCCAGAAGCGGTCGAGATCGCCAAAAGCGATCGCTGTCGATTTGATGCCGATGCGCAGGTCATCCTTCTTGTCCACCATCGCGTATTGCGTATCGTAGGCGACCACCCAGGAAAGATTGGCGATGAACAACAGCCAGGTGATCCGGGTGACTTCGCCAGTCTGAGCGGCGTAGGCCATCGGTATGCCCCAGGAAAAAGCGATCCCCAGGTAAAACTGCGGGAAGTTGGTAAAGCGTTTGAAAAACGGGTAGGCGGCGGCAATGGCTGCGGCCGGCATCGCCCACAGTAACGCCTGCAGGTCGAGCATCAAAACCAGGCCAAGCGCCAACAGCGCCAGGCCACCGGCCAGCATCAAGGCTTCCTGCGGACTGATCCGACCCGCTGCCAGCGGGCGGTTCTTGGTTCTTTCTATATGCGGGTCTACTTTTCGATCTGCGTAGTCATTGATTACGCAACCCGCCGAGCGCATTAGGAAAACCCCGGCAACGAAAATGCTGAATATCCGTGGATTGGGCCGCCCTTCACCCGCCAGCCACAGCGCCCACAATGTCGGCCACAGCAATAACAACGTGCCGATGGGCTTATCCAGGCGCATCAGCAATGCATATTCTTTGAGTTGGGCCAGCCACCATCGCCACTGGATCTGCGCCAGCCTCTCCATGGGCGTGCTCATTAGCCGCGGCTTTCCTGGCACAGGCATATCGACGGCAGAAACACTTCGCAAACCCAAAGAGGATGATCGTCGAGACGAAATTCGGAGCGCCGCGTATACAAAACCGGCGGGGTCTCCGCGCCCGGGGGCAACGCAGCAGCATATAACGGTTGTCCGGGACTGACTTTCGCGAAACTAAAACCGCTGCGTTTCATGTTGGCCTTCTCTGCCAGCGTCTCTCCCAGCGGATTTTCCTCGAGCTGGCCCAGCCATGGATAGGCCGACAAGGTGATCGCGGGGATCAGGCTGCGCGCGAAAATCGTTCGCAACGGGCCGCACTCGAGCGATACCTCGCGGCACAATCCACCGCCGTCTAATTCATCCGCTGTCACCGGCCTTTCGGCAAGCAAGCGCAGACGAAACCCCGGGCCGCAACATTTTTTCATCCGCCGCGTCAGCATGCCGCCGGAATCAAGCCAGCTTCTCAGGCCGGTCGGCACCTGGTCCATGGGGAATTCGCCGGCGCGCAACCACTGCGATGCTGCGTAATCGGGTACCGCGATTTTGTTTGCCAGATCCCTGTCCACTGCGTATCCATTTTGACCGGCTTGGCTGCCGGGTCCTCATTGTAAGTCGTGCGGCGTGCCTGAGCATACCGCCTTTTGTATCAACCGTTACTGTTTCAGACTTTTCCGAAGCGGCCGGCCTCGCCGATCCACCGCTCGATCAGGCCGGCGACAGCATCCGGCCGCTCCTTCAACATAAACGTCGCCGTCTTGTGCACCTCGGGCAACAGATCGGCATCACGCATCAAATCGGCGATTCGCATTTGCATTAGCCCGGTCTGCTTGATGCCCAGCAACTCGCCGGGTCCGCGCAAATCGAGATCTGCCTGCGCAACCTTGAACCCGTCATTGGTTTCGCGAAGTACCGCGAGCCGTTGTTTTGCCAGATCGCTTAGCGGAGGCTTGTAGAGCAACAGGCAACTGCTTTGTTCGCCGCCGCGGCCAACCCGGCCGCGCAACTGATGCAGCTGCGCCAGGCCCATGCGCTCGGCATTTTCGATGATCATCATGCTGGCGTTCGGTACATCGACGCCGACTTCGACAACCGTGGTGGCAATCAGCAGGTCGATCTCGCCACTTTTGAACGCCTGCATGACTCGGTGTTTGTCTTTCGATTTCATGCGCCCATGGACCAGGCCAAGCGACAATTCGGGCAACGCTTCCGCCAGCATATTGGCGGTTTTCTCCGCCGCCTCGTAGTCCAGTACCTCGGATTCTTCGATCAATGGACAGACCCAGTACGCCTGCTGGCCGGCCAGGCAGGCGTCTCGAATACTGGTTACCAGCTCATGCCGCCTGGACTCGGGCATGGCGACGGTGGTCACCGGTTTGCGGCCTGGCGGCAATTCGTCGATCACCGATACATCGAGATCCGCATAGGCGGTCATGGCTAAGGTCCTGGGTATCGGCGTTGCGGTCATGATCAGCTGGTGTGGGCAGCGGCCCTCGCGATCGCCCTTTTCCCGTAGCGCCAGCCGCTGGTGGACCCCAAAACGGTGCTGCTCATCGACGACGACGAGCGCCAGGTGATCGAAGGTGACGCTTTCCTGGAAAAGCGCATGGGTGCCGACGACGATCCGGGCCCGGCCATCCGCGATTCTTTGCAGGAGTTGTTGCCGTGCTTTGCCGGTTATCTTGCCGGTTAGCAAGGCAACTTCCTGACCCAACGGCTCGAACCACTGGCGAAAATTTTCGGCGTGTTGCTCGGCAAGCAGCTCGGTCGGCGCCATGATCGCGGTTTGCCTGTTGCAAGCGGCGGCACAGACGGTTGCTGCTGCCGCTACCACCGTCTTTCCCGAACCGACATCACCCTGCACCAGGCGCATCATGGGCTGTTCTTCCGCCAGGTCCTCGAGCAGTTCCGCGATCACCCGTTGTTGCGCTCCGGTCAGCGCGTAGGGTAATGAGCCAATGAAATCAGGAACTGCCCCTGCAGTGTCTACCAGCGCCACCGCCGGTTCGTCGCGGGTTTTACTGCGCAGCTTGCGTAGACTCAGATGCTGGGCCAGCAGCTCTTCAAACGCCATTCTTCGCTGCGCCGGGTGTCTGCCCTCCTGTATTGCCTTAAGGTCAGTGTCTGCCGGTGGTCGATGCAGCAGGGTTACCGCTTCCAGCAACCCGGGAAAGCCCATGGCTTTCAGGATTCTGTCCGGCAGCCACTCATCCAGGCCGTCAGCGGAGACCAGTCCCAGGGCCTGGCGGGTCAGATTCCTCAGCCTGCCCTGCTGCAGTCCTTCGGTGGCTGGATAAACGGGGGTCAGCGTATCGTCGGCTGCCAGATCGGTATCGGTGGGGAAGCGATATTCAGGATGCACCATTTGCAAACCACCGGTGCCCGGGCGGGCTTCACCAAAACAGCGAATGCGCTTGCCACGGGCGAGACCATTCTGCTGAGCCCGAGAGAAGTGAAAAAACCTCAGAGTCAGGCCGCCGGTGCCATCGTTGATTTTACAAAGCAGGTTTCGGCGGCCGCGATAGGCGACCTCGGTCAACTGAATTTCGCCTTCCACAACAGCGCGCTGGCCAGGGCGCAGGCTGCCGATCGGAACAATCCGCGTGCGATCTTCGTAACGCAATGGCAGCAGGAACAGCAGGTCTTGGACGCAGAGAATTCCCAGTTTTTCGAGGCGAGCGGCAAGCTGCGGGCCGACGCCATGCAGTTGTTGCACGGCGGCCTGCTCGATGGGTTTATTGCTCACGTGCTCAGCGGTTCACAATACCAAGATGGCGTCCATTTCGACTTCCGCGCCCCTTGGCAACGCGGCGACACCGATGGCTGCCCGGGCTGGATAGGGCTCGCTAAAATAGCTTGCCATGATCTTGTTAACGCTGTCGAAGCAGGCAAGATCGGTCAAAAATACGTTCAGTTTTACGATCTCGTCCAGTGAGCCGCCGGCAGCCTCACACACGGCTTTGAGGTTACTGAACACCTGGTGGATGCATGCCTCGATATCGCCATCCAGCATTTCCATGGTTTCCGGCACCAATGGCACCTGCCCGGACAGGTAAACCGTATTGCCGGCCTGCATAGCCTGGCTATAGGTGCCTATTGCCGCGGGCGCATTGTTTGTGCTGATCGATTTGCGTGGCATGCGTCTTCCTTACAAGCGGATAAATCGATTTCAGGTAGCGTGTCAGGCGCAGCTGCGAGTGACGCTAAGCACATCGGGCATGCCGCGGATGCTTCTCATTACCTGGACCAGTTGAATGCGGTCGGCTACCTGTAAATGAAAAATCAAGGTGACCGTCTTCTCGTCTCTTTCGACGACCGATACAGAGTCTATATTACTGTGCGTTTCTGCGATATTCGCTGCGACGGCGGCCAGCACGCCGGTCTTGTTGTTGACATCGGCACGCAGTTCGACCATCGACTGACGCTTGACATTGTCTTTCCAGTTTACCGAGATCCACTTGTCCGGCTGTTTTCTGTATTCCGTCAGGTTGCCACAGGTGTCGCGGTGAATGACGATGCCTCGTCCCGAACTGAGAAAGCCGATTATCGAATCGCCCGGCACCGGGTAGCAACAGCGCGCATAACTGACCACCACGCCCTCGGTGCCTTCTATGGCCAGCGGCGCGGGCTCTCTTTTTTCCGTTCCTTCCGTCCGGCCAACCAGTCGCCTGGCGATCAGTGGTGCCAAGTGCTTACCCAGCCCGATCCCCTCGTACAAGGCTTTCTGATCGGGGAGATTGAGTTCCTCGAGCAGAATCTTCATTTCCCTGGTCGATGCGTTGCGTATTTTCTTGTTGAACTCACCCATCGCCTGGGCCAGCAGGCGTTTACCCAGGTCGATCGCCTCGCCTCGCTTGAGGTTTTTCAGATATTGCCGGATCGCGCTGCGCGCTTTTGCGGTGGCGACAAAATTGACCCAGGCGGGATTGGGCCGTGCCCCTTTTGCGGTGATGATCTCAACCGTCTGGCCATTCAGCAGCGGCGTGCGCAGCGGCACCATTCGCCGGTCGACCTTGGCGGCAACGCAGCGATTACCGACATCGGTGTGCACGGCATAAGCGAAATCGACAGCTGTCGAACCCATTGGCAGGCGCATGATGTCGCCACGTGGCGTGAAGACATAGACCTTGTCGGGAAACAGATCGACCCTGACGGTCTCTAGGAACTCTTCGGAATCGTCATCCTGTTCGAGTTCCACGAGTCGTGCCAGCCATTCGCGGGCGCTCGCGTTTGCGGATTCATTGCTCGAGTCACCGGACTTGTACAGCCAGTGTGCGGCGATGCCCGATTCAGCCACCCTGTCCATGTCGATGGTTCGTATCTGAACTTCCAGGGGGGTGCCATCCGGGCCGAACAAAGTCGTGTGCAGGGACTGATAGCCATTGATTCGCGGTATCGCAATGTAATCCTTGAAGCGTCCGGGCATGGGCTTGTACAGGCGATGCACCAAGCCGAGTACGCGATAACAGGTATCGATATCGTCGACGATGATTCTGAACCCGAACATGTCGACGATTTCGCCCAGTGGGCGTCCCTTGTGTCGCATTTTCCGGTAGATGCTGTACATGTGTTTTTCGCGGCCGCCGACATCCGCGACTATTTTCAGTTCATCGAGCGCCTCTGACAGGCGCTGTGATATTTTTTTGACCAGTTGTTTGTGATTGCCCAGGGCTTTCTTTAGTGCTTTCTCGATGACCCGGTAGCGATACGGGTACAGATTGCGAAAACCGAGATCCTCCAGTTCCAGCCTGATGCTGTTAATGCCGAGGCGATTGGCAATCGGTGCGTAAATATCGAGGGTCTCGCGAGCAATCCGCCTGCGTTTGACCGGCGGCATGGAGCCCAGGGTGCGCATATTGTGGGTTCGATCCGCCAGCTTGATCATGATGACCCGGATGTCCTCGGCCATCGCCAGCAACATCTTGCGGAAACTTTCCGCCTGGGCCTGTTGCCTGCTGTGAAACTGGAGTTGATCCAGCTTGCTGACCCCGTCGACCAGGTCGGCGACTTCCTTGCCGAAATGCTCCTCGAGCTGATCTTTTGCGGTCGATGTGTCTTCGATGACATCGTGCAGAATCGCGGCGATGATCGTCTGCGCGTCCATCCGCTGTTCTGCGAGTATGGTGGCGACTGCTACCGGGTGACTGATATAAGGAGCGCCGGACGCACGCTTCTGCCCTTCATGAGCAGAAGCGCCAAACCGGTACGCTTCCATGATGTTGTCAATCGTATCGGGGCTGGTGTACGCCTCGAGCTGGGTCAGGAGCTGATTAACGCCTGTTGCACGCTTCCCCTTTGGCAGTCTGCCAAGTATAGAAGCGGCGTAGTCCATGTCAGCGACTGAACGCTATCGCTCAGATTCCCGCAATGGTCGGGGGCGGGCTGGAGTCATCGGCGGTAATTTCCGCCAGCAGTTCTTCGTCCTGCGGATCCAGCTCATCCAGGATTTCGGGGCCGACGTGGCCGGCTGCTATCTCGCGCAGGGCCATAACCGTGGGCTTGTCGTTTTCCCATTCCAGGGAAGCTTCTGCGCCATTTGCCAGGCGCCTTGCTCTGGCTGCTGCAATCAGTACCAGATCAAACATGTTGTCCACATTTTGCAGACAATCCTCAACCGTAATCCGTGCCATCAGGGTCCTCTATGAGCGTTACATTGCTAAAAAGCGGCCTATCAGTTTACTAGAAAACGCAAGGGCTGCGCCAGCCTTAGTGAAAAATACAGGCCGGGGGGTTACTCGCCAAGAAGATCGCTGACCAGATCCTTGAGCCGCGCCCGGTTTTTGCGATACCGGCCGCCATTACCGGAGACTATTTCTCGCAATTCGTCGACCGCTGTGTCGAACTCGTCATTGACAACGATGTAATCGAACTCATCCCAGTGGCTCATGTCTGCGACGGAGTCGGCCAGGCGTCTCTTGATCACCTCATCGCTATCCGTACTGCGCTCTCGCAAGCGGGATTCCAGCGCCTGGCGGGTCGGCGGGAGTATGAAAATGCTCTCGCTGTCAGGCATGATTTCCCTGACCTGGCTTGCCCCCTGCCAGTCTATTTCGAGTACGACGTTGAGTTTGTTCTGACGCAGCGAGGCCACATCCTTCCTCGCGGTACCATAGGAGTGATCGAAGACACGCGCGTGTTCCAGGAACTCGCCAGCGCCGACCATCTTCTGAAATTCACTGTCCGTGACGAAGCGGTAGTCCACCCCTTCTTGTTCCTTCTCGCGCTTCGTTCGCGTCGTATAGGAAATCGAAACGACGGTGTTTGGGACCTGCTCCAGTATGGCGCGCAGCAGGCTGGTCTTGCCCGCACCTGACGGAGCCGCAACGACATACAACCGGCCGATGTCTTTAGCCGTCATTCTACGTTCTGGATTTGTTCGCGCATCTGCTCGATCAGGACCTTGAGCTCGACTGCCGCGCGAGTGACTTCCGTGTCCTGTGATTTGGAACTCAGCGTGTTCGCCTCCCGGTTCAGTTCCTGCATCAGAAAATCCAGGCGACGGCCAACCGGGTCACGGCGCTCGACCGCACTGCGCACTTCCGTCAAATGGCTGCTGAGCCGATCCATTTCCTCGTCCACATCAAATTTTTGCGCGAGCATGGCTATTTCAATTTCAATCCGGTCGTTGTCGATTTCGTCAGTGAGCTGTGCAATACGGTCACTTAGTCGCTTGCGCAGACTCTCCATGACGTCAGGCATCTTCTCGCGCACGAACAGCACGATTTCGTCCATGGCCTCGCAACGGGCGGTCAGCATGTCACGAATGCGTTCGCCTTCCGCCGCGCGGTTCTGTGAGAGTTGCGCGAGCGTTTCCTGGAGAAGCCCGGTTGCGGCTTTTTGCAATGGCTCCGGGTCCTTCTCCGGTTCGCCGAGTAATCCAGGCCAGCGCAATATCTCAAGTTGATTCGGAGCCGCCGCGGATGGCAGTTTTTTCGCTATTTCGCTCGCGTGGGCAATCAGCTGGTCCAGTACCTGGGCATTGATGTTTAGCTGGCCGGCTGTTCCGGGCAAGGTGGTCAGCCTGAGTCCGCACTCGACTTTGCCGCGCTTGAGAGTCGCTGAGACCTGGGTCCTGAAACCGGGTTCCATGCTGCGAAATTCCTCAGGCATGCGAAATCCCAGATCGAGATAGCGATGATTGACCGAGCGTAATTCCCAGCTCAGGTTGCCATACTCTGTTGTTCGTTCAAGCCGGGCGTAGCCGGTCATGCTGCGTATCATTGCCTGATCTTCCTTTTATCAGGTATTTCCCGATCTTACCTTTGTCTGGCGAGCCGTTTACAATGAGGACCGCTTTTTTTTGTTATCTCCCAGTCGGAAGCGGGAGCACAAAACGATGCGAGTTTACCAGATGCGGGAATCGTCAGCTTGACGATCCCGGTTACCGGTGTCGGCCGGTTTGCTGAGGGCCGACGCTACCGCAATAGTCAGTAAGGAACTCATGGAAACAGTTGAAATCAGTCTGCTCGGCGATCGGGATGACAACCAGGACAGGGGTGCCATCGTGAGTTCGGGCGAGGCTTCATTGTTAGTCGTTGTGGATGGCATGGGTGGCCACTCCCAGGGAGAACTCGCCGCGCAGACCGCAGTCGACACGATTACCGAAGAATTTGAGAAGGAGTCATTTCCCATCGAGGATGGCGGCGAGTTTCTGGGTAGGTGCATATCGAAGGCGCATGATGCGGTCGTAAGTCTTGGCAAGAGCATGCACTCGGATGAGAGGCCGCGGGCAACCTGTGCGCTCTGCCTGATACAAAACGACAGCGCTTTGTGGGCGCATATCGGCGATAGCCGTGTTTATCATTTGCGGGGTGGCCAGGTGCTGGAACGCACGCGCGACCACAGTCATGTGGAAGTTCTGCTGCAGGATGGATTGATTACAGAAGAGGAAATATTGAGTCATCCATTGCGTAATTTCGTCGAGTGCTGCCTGGGTGGTGATTCGGCATTACCGGAACTCAATATGTCCGTTCCCGCCGGGCTGGACGACGGCGATATCATCCTGGTTTGTTCGGATGGTTTATGGAGCGGGGTTAGCGATGAGGAAATCGGAGCCTTTTATCAGCCCAATGAGGGCAGCCTCGGTGCCTGCCTGGAAGCTTTGACATTCGCCGCAATCGACGCCTGCGCTCCGTGGGGTGACAACACGACGGTGGCTGTCATGAGGGTCGGTCCGAATGGAGAGACCGATGCCGGGTAGGAGACACCGATGAGACCGAGTGGCCGGGCGAACAATGAGATGCGCGAGATCAGGTTTACCCGCAACTACACTCGTCACGCTGAGGGTTCGGTACTGGCTGAATTTGGCGATACCAAGGTTCTTTGTAACGTCAGTATCGAAAATCGAATTCCGCCCTGGCTACGTGGCTCGGGCGAGGGCTGGCTGACAGCTGAGTACGGACTGTTGCCCAGGGCAACCCACACGCGCAATAGCAGAGAAGCCGTTCGCGGGAAGCAGGGTGGCAGGACGCTGGAGATCCAACGACTGATCGGGCGTTCGCTGCGCGCCGTTATGGATCTGGGCGCGATCGGCGAAA
>JAPUHG010000273.1 GCA_027297845.1 Gammaproteobacteria bacterium
AGCAACCCCGAAATCGAAGCCGCGAGATTACAGCGAATTCCGGTCGTGCAGCGTGCAGAGAAGCTGGCTGAATTGATGCGCTTTCGGTACGCCATCGCTGATGCCGGCACCCACGGCAAGACCACGACGACCAGCCTGATAACGTCTGTGCTGGCCGAAGGCGGTGAGGATCCAACCTTCGTCGTCGGTGGATTGCTCAACAGCGCCGGAACCAATGCGCGCCTGGGTACCGGCCGCTACCTCGTCGCCGAGGCCGACCACACCGACGCTTCTTTTATGCACCTGCAGCCGATGCTCGCTGTGGTCACCAATATCGATGCCGATCATCTCGAAACCTATGGCGGAAAATTTTCCAGGCTGCGCCAGAGCTTTATCGAATTCGTGCATAACCTGCCATTCTACGGGCTTGCTGTGCTTTGCCTGGATGATGAAGGCATCGTGGATGTGCTGGATGAAATCGCACGACCGGTGACGACCTATGGTTTAAGCGCGCAAGCCGATGTTCGTGCAGAGAATGTCAGGCAACAGGGTGCCAAGTGCACTTTTACCGCGATCCGGCCTGATCGTGAGCCATTGGAGATCACCTTGAACCTCCCGGGGCTGCACAATGTCAGGAATGCGTTGGCCGCGATCAGCGTGGCCCACGAACTCGATATCGCCGACGATGCGGTGGCTCGGGCGTTGCGGGAATTCGCCGGTATCGGCCGGCGCTTCCAGGTCCAGGAGATTCGGCTGGGTGACGCCACGGTCCTGCTGATCGACGACTATGCTCACCACCCGACGGAAGTCAACGCGATGCTGGAATCTATTCGCTCCGGTTGGCCGGGTCGGCGCCTGGTGCTCGCCTATCAGCCACACCGGTACACCCGGACTCGAGATCTTTTCGATCAGTTTGCCGAGGCTTTGTCGGCAGCAGATGAACTGTTGCTATGTCCGGTGTATGCCGCTGGCGAAGAGCCGATAGCCGGCGCCGACAGTGAGGCGCTGGCCAAAGCCATACACGCCTGCGGAGAGCTTGAGCCGATTTTGCTTGCTGATCTCGGCGAACTGCCCGGGCTGCTGGGCAAGCTGGTCGCCGATGGCGATATTGTTGCACTGATGGGCGCGGGTGATATCGGCACCTTGGCGGTAGAGCTGGAGCAACCGGCATCCGGCGACCTGCCGACAGCGAAGGCCGGCTCATGAACGCGCTGGCTGATATCTCCTTTCGTGGCCGGATACGGCACAACGAATCCATGAGCCGACATACTTCCTGGCGTGTCGGAGGCCCTGCCGATATCTATTTCGAGCCAGCCGATGCACGGGATCTGGCCGATTTCCTGGCTGGGCTGGACAGAGATTCGGAAATTCACTGGGTCGGCCTCGGTAGCAACTTGCTGGTTCGCGATGGCGGACTGCGTGGGGTTGTTATTGCGACCCACCGCGGTCTGTCGGGTCTGGAACGGCTCGAAGACGGGCTGGTACGGGCAGAGGCCGGGGTTGCCTGCGCAAAACTGGCCAGGCAATGCGCGCGCTGGAAACTCGGACCGGCTGAATTTTTTGCCGGGATACCAGGCACGGTCGGCGGCGCGCTGGCGATGAATGCCGGCGCCTTTGATGGCGAAACCTGGCAACGGGTTTCGGCGGTCGAGACGGTTGATCGCACGGGTCAGATCAGAACTCGGCTATGTGAAGAGTTCGAGGTTTCCTACCGCACCGTCGAAATGCCAGCGGCTGAATGGTTTATCGCCGGCTTGTTCGATTTTCGCGAGCAGGCGGATGCCAGCGTCGAATCAATCCGCAAGTTACTGGCGCGTCGCAAGGAAAGTCAGCCCATCGGGCGACCCAGTTGCGGGTCGGTTTTCCGTAATCCGCGCAACGATTATGCGGCGCGTCTGATCGAAGCGTGCGGATTGAAAGGCTTGCGTCTTGGCGGGGCGGAAGTATCCGGCAAACACGCGAATTTTATTATCAACACGGGATCTGCGACAGCCGCCGATGTCGAGAGCCTGATCAAAAAGATTCAGGACCAGGTGCGGCGGGAGCAGGGAGTGGACCTGGTGGCCGAGGTCAGGATTGTGGGAGAGCCCATTGCAGACTGAATCGCGCACATCGATTCGCGATGCAGACGACTTTGGGCGAGTCGCCGTCGTTTATGGCGGCCTCTCGCCGGAGCGGGATATCTCATTGCTGACCGGCGAGGCTGTGCTCGCGGCATTACAGGAGCGAGGTGTGGACGCCCACGGCGTCGATGCCGGCGTCGATTTGCTCGAGGTGTTGTCGGCTGGTCGTTTCGATCGTGCCTGGATTGCATTGCACGGCAGGGGGGGTGAAGACGGCAGTCTGCAAGGGGCGTTACAGCTAATGAATCTGCCTTACACGGGGAGCGGCGTACAAGGATCGGCGCTGGCCATGGATAAGTATCGTAGCAAGCTATTGTTGCGTGGTTGCGATTTGCTGACGCCGCCTTTCCGGTTGCTGACCGGTACGGCTGATCTGAACGAGCTGGCGGATGAACTCGGCTTCCCGCTGGCGATCAAGCCGGTCTGCGAAGGATCCAGCCTGGGAATGAGCAAGGTGACCGATGCTGCGGATCTGCCGGCGGCATACGAGCTGGCCTGCCGGCATGACGATTGCGTTATCGCGGAACTCTGGCTGGCTGGCGGCGAGTACACGACCGGCATTTTGCAAGGTGCGGCACTACCGATCATCAGGATAGAAACACCGCGCAGTTATTATGACTATGAGGCCAAGTATTTCACTGACAGCACCCAGTATCACTGCCCTGCCGGATTGTCCGACGAGCAGGAGCATCGTTTCCGCCAGCTTTCCCTAAAGGCCTTTAGCGATATCGGTGGAGAAGGCTGGGGGCGTGTCGATTTCATTCTCGATGACGCCGGTGAAGCGCAGCTTCTGGAAGTCAACACTGTGCCTGGCATGACCAGTCACAGCCTCGTGCCGATGGCGGCCAAGCAGCAGGGGATCGATTTTCCCGAGTTGTGCTGGCGCATCCTCGAGACCAGTTTCCTCAGCCGCCAGCCGACCGGAGGTGAGCATGATTAAGAAACGCAACCGCAAACGCCCACAGCAAGAACCATTGGTCGATTGGCATGCGATCAGGCGGTTTGCGCTTGCGGGTGGATCCTTGCTGGCCATCAGCGGCGCGGTGATTTTCCTGTTTCTGCTGCTGGACCGGCCGGTCGCCGCTATCCAGGTGGACGGTCCGTTCGCCAGGGTCAACGCCAGCCAGGTCGAGGCCGAGGTTCTGGCCAATTTGCATGGCGGATTTATATCCCTGGATCTGGATGGCTTGTCCGCGACGATCAGGCGATTGCCATGGGTAGACCAGGTTCGTATCCGGCGGCAATGGCCAAACAGTCTGCACATTACGCTGATCGAGCAACGCCCGGCAGCTCGCTGGGGCGAAACGGGTCTGCTCAATGTCCGCGGCGAGTTGTTTATCGAGGACAGTCGACACGTGCCTGCGGGTTTGCCGGCGCTGGCCGGACCGCCCGGTACAGAAAGCGAGGTGGTCAGCCGCTATCTGACCGCACGCTCGTATTTGCAACCGCACGGGCTGGCTGTTACGGGGCTGGTGCGCGATCCGCGCGGGGCCTGGGACATGACGCTCAGCAACGGAATTGCCGTCAGGCTCGGACGCTACCGGGTTGAGCAGCGGATCAGGCGTTATAGCGACCTGGTGCTGGAAATCGTTAGCCCGGATCCGGGAAAGGTTGAGTACATCGATATGCGCTACAGCAACGGGTTTGCTATCGGTTGGCGAAAACAGGATGAAGCGGCGATTGCCGCTTTGAACGTACGCAGCGGCTAAGGAAAAAGTATGTCGAGAAAAGGTGACAGAAATCTGATTGTGGGACTGGATATCGGTACCTCAAAGGTGGTCGCAATCGTTGGTGAGATTACCGACGAAGGTGGCATTGAGGTCATTGGTATCGGCAGTCACCCGTCCCGCGGGTTGAAAAAGGGCGTGGTCGTAAACATCGAGTCCACCGTTCAATCAATTCAACGGGCGGTAGAAGAGGCCGAATTGATGGCTGGCTGCGAGATCCATACCGTTCATGCGGGCATCGCCGGCAGCCACATTCGCAGTCTGAATTCTCACGGCATAGTCGCAATACGGGACCGGGAAGTGACCAGCCGCGATGTCGAGCGGGTGATTGAAGCCGCGCAGGCGGTTGCGATACCGGCGGATCAGAGAACGATTCATGTGTTGCCGCAGGAATTCATCATTGACCACCAGGAAGGAATACGGGAACCGATTGGCATGTCCGGCGTCAGGCTGGAGGCCAAGGTTCACATGGTCACCGGTGCCGTCAGCGCGGCGCAAAACATTATCAAGTGCGTGCAACGCTGCGGGCTGCAGGTCGAAGACGTTGTACTTGAGCAGCTGGCGTCGAGTTATGCGGTCCTGACCCAGGACGAAAAAGAGTTGGGCGCCTGTCTCGTGGATATCGGTGGCGGCACCACCGACATAGCGGTTTTCAGCGGCGGCGCTATTCGCCATACGGCGGTGATCCCCATTGCGGGAGACCAGGCAACCAACGACATCGCCATCTCCTTGCGGACGCCCACTCAGTACGCGGAGGAAATCAAGATTCGCTACGCCTGCGCATTATCACAATTGGCCAATCCGGACGAAACCATCGAAGTGCCCAGCGTGGGAGACAGGCCGCCGCGGAGACTCGCAAGACAAACGCTGGCAGAGGTCATCGAGGCGCGCTACGAGGAGTTATTTACCCTGATCCAGGATGAATTGAGACGCAGTGGGTTCGAAGAGTTGGTTGCCGGCGGCATCGTTCTTACCGGTGGCAGCTCAAAAATGGAAGGCGCAATCGAACTCGCCGAAGAGGTCTTTCACATGCCGGTGCGTCTCGGTGTTCCGCAATACGTGCAGGGCTTGTCGGACGTGGTGCGTAACCCGATTCACGCCACCGGCGTGGGTCTGTTGCTATACGGCCAGGAGGCACTGGCTGACAAGGCGGCTTCTTCGTCGCTCGGTGGAGGGATTACTGATGTCTGGGAGCGGATGAAAAACTGGTTCCAGGGAAATTTTTGAATGATTTTTTTTGTATCAAATGCTGATGCTTAAGGAGGGGAGTGATGTTTGAGTTAATGGATTCGTACAGCCAAACCGCAGTCATAAAGGTCATCGGAGTCGGTGGCGGAGGTGGCAACGCGGTAACGCACATGGTCGCCGCCGGTATCGATGGCGTAGACTTTATTTGTTTAAACACCGATGCACAGGCGTTGAAAAGCTCGCGGGTGAAAACGTCGTTGCAGATTGGATGCTACATCACCAAGGGGCTTGGTGCGGGAGCAAATCCGGAGGTGGGCCGGCAGGCCGCAATGGAAGATCGCGATCGCATCCAGGAAGTGATCGAAGGCAGTGACATGCTGTTTATTACCGCCGGCATGGGTGGTGGAACCGGCACTGGTGCTGCGCCCGTGGTCGCCCAAACCGCCAAGGAGATGGGAATTCTGACGGTTGCCGTCGTGACCAGGCCTTTCGAGATGGAAGGTGCTAAACGGCGCGCGATTGCCGATCAGGGGATCAACGAGCTCAGCCGCTATGTTGATTCGCTGATCACTATTCCCAATGAGAAATTGCTGTCCGTTCTGGGTAGCGATACGACCTTGCTTGACGCGTTCGCCGCAGCCAACGAAGTATTACAGGGTGCGGTTCAGGGTATTGCGGAACTGATAACCCGGCCGGGCCTGATCAATGTTGATTTCGCGGATGTCAGGACAGTGATGTCAGAAATGGGTATGGCGATGATGGGTTCGGGTACGGCTTCGGGCAATGACCGCGCCAGGGAAGCGGCCGAGGCCGCTGCGTCCAGTCCCTTGCTTGAGGATATCAATCTTGCCGGCGCAAACGGCATCCTGGTAAACGTCACCGCGGGCGAAAATCTTTCTATCGGTGAGTTTCAGGAAGTCGGCAATACGGTCAGGGAATATGCCTCCGAAAATGCGACCGTCGTTGTGGGCACGGTGATCGATCCAAAGATGAAGGACCAAATCCGGGTTACCGTCGTTGCGACCGGGCTGGGAGAAACGGCCCATGCGGCGCGGCCCCAGATGGAGGTGGTCAAGAGTCCGCTGACCGGCGACCCGAATTACTCGCACCTGGAGACCCCAACCGCTGTTCGGCGTAGCAAGCTGTATGAATCCGGCGGGGCCATGCCCAGCGAAGAGGTACTGGATATACCGGCATTTCTGCGCCGGCAGGCGGACTAGCCTACGACCTGCGGGTCCGGGGTTTCGGTGGCGCGGGCCACCGCTGCTTCTGCATGGCGCGATTTTCGTGACTGTGTTACTTTGCGCGGTCAGGGAAATATGGCAGGCTGAGTCAGTAGGGATTTATACCAAAACTGACCGGCCGGCAGGGAATGCCACGGATCGGGCCGGATGTCGGTCCGAGTTGTTTTTTTCTGTCCAAGCGACTGATTTAGCAGATTTTTCCGGGGGCTGTTCGTTGCGGCAAAGAACACTCAAAAATTCGATACGGGCAACCGGCGTCGGCCTGCACACCGGCAAAAAAGTGTTTATGACGCTGCGCCCGGCTGCGGAAAACACCGGAATAGTGTTTAGGCGGGTCGATCTGCAGCCGATCGTAGATATCCCCGCGCAGGCAAAATATGTCGGCGATACCATGCTGGGGACCACTCTGGCCAATGGCGACGCCCGCGTAGCCACCGTTGAACACTTGTTATCCGCGTTCGCGGGTCTCGGTATCGACAATGCGATCGTCGAAGTCAGCGCCGCTGAAGTACCGATTATGGATGGCAGCGCCGGGCCATTTGTCTTCCTGCTGCAGTCGGCCGGCATTCAGGAACAAAGCAGCGCCAAAAAACTTATCCGTATCACTCGCCCCGTGCGGGTTGAAGAAGATGACAAGTGGGCGCAGTTATTGCCCTTTGATGGGTTCAAGGTCAAGTTCCGGATTCAGTTTGACCATCCGATTTTCAAAAGCCACGTGCAGGAATCGGCAATAGATTTTTCTACTTCTTCCTTTCTCAAGGAAGTGAGTCGAGCCAGAACATTCGGATTTATGCGTGATATTGAAGCTTTGCGCGCCAGGAATCTGACGCTGGGCGGCAGCATGGATAATGCCATCGTGTTGGACGATTTCAGAGTGTTAAACGAAGATGGCCTGCGTTACGAAGACGAGTTCGTCAAACATAAAATTCTTGACGTTATCGGTGATCTATATCTCCTCGGTCATAGTCTGATTGGTGAATTCAGTGGCTACAAATCGGGGCATGCGCTAAACAACAAATTACTCAAAGCTTTAATTGCCGATCGGAAGTCATGGGAAGAAGTGACTTTTGAGAGCGCCGCCGAATCGCCGATTTCCTTTGCAGCGCCGGTGATGGCGATATAGGAGGCGAACAGGCTCTTACACGGAACCAGTAAAGGTGGGTTTTGCTGGTGGCCGCACTTTAATAATGACTCTACTGATAGTCAGACCGGTTTTTGTTTTCAGACCCGGGCGAACAGTAGGCTCAAGATAACGAAAACGACTGGCCCAGGCCGCAGATTCAGTTAGCAAGATCAGACTCTGATCTTCTTTCAGCGAGACCCCGTGTAAATGCGCGCGGTGGTCGTCCGGAAGTAGTTTCGCGACCGTTTCGCGCAGGGCAGCCATGAGGCTGGCCTGGCTGATTATCCGGGAAAGCCCGCTGCTATTGTCCTGCAGGACATTATCCAGCGATCGGAATGAGGGTTTTTGCATAATGTGGACCAGGTCACAAAATTTGGGTTAGTAGCTTGTTTTACTTGGATTTTCTCGGCATATTGATGGAACTGAAAAGAGCAAACTCATTGAAAGATGGGGACGCAAAACCACCGATCTACGGGAAAACCTAGGATAGCGGGGTTGCCAGTGTGAGGATAGCTGAACTTGACAGATTTATACTGCCGGATTCGTGCCGGCGGTTTACTGTAGTCTGCCAGACCATCTCCGCCTTGCAATCTAAATTGGAAAAGCGGGGCGAAGCATGAATCTTATTCTGGTCACACGCCGGCATGGCGCCGCAAGACACATCAATCTGCGCCACCCACTCAGTATTCTGATAATGAGCCTGGGTCTTGGCGTGATTCTTTCTGCAGCCTTTTTTCTTGGTGAGGCCGTTGGAGAATTCAAAGTAGGCAGCCCGGAGGAACAGCTTGCGGCCTGGAGGGCCGAGCTGAGCTCGCAGGAACAGCTGCTCGAGGAGACACGTAAATTCGGTCAGGAAAAAATCGACGCCCTTTCCGTGAAACTGGCACAGATGAATGCCCAGGTGATTCGCCTGGAGGCCCTGGGCCGGCGCCTGACGCAAATGGCGAAACTCGACGACGGTGAGTTTGATTTTGATTCCTTACCGGCGTTGGGCGGTCCCGAGCCGGATGTACCGGGTCGTTCGGTTGGGGTGCCGGATATGGATTTTCTGCTGGATACGATGGCCGTGCAGATTCGGGATCGCCGCAGACAGCTGGACATACTCGAAAACTTGATGCTAAACCGCACTCTCAGTAATGAAGTTCATCCGGAGGGCAGGCCCGTTAAATCCGGCTGGATTTCTTCTTATTTTGGAATGCGCACCGATCCGTTTACCGGTAAGGCAACCAGGCACAAAGGCGTGGATTTTGCCGGCAAGGAAGGCGCGGAGGTTGTTGCCGTAGCATCCGGTATCGTGACCTGGTCAGGCGATCGCTATGGCTATGGTGAGATGGTGGAAATCAATCATGGCAATGGGTTTTCCACGCGCTACGCACATAACTCCAAAAACCTTGTCGCCGTTGGCGATCAGGTCAGCAAGGGGCAGATCGTATCCCTGATGGGCCGCACCGGGCGTGCTACCGGACCCAATCTTCACTTCGAGGTTATGCGTGGCGGGAGAAAAGTCGACCCGCTGGAGTACATACGCGGAACCCGTTGAGTCCGACCAACCCCTGGCCCGGAAAAACAGCTATCACAAGCTACCCAGCCCGCCTATTTTACCAAGGCGGTAGCCGCCGGGGTGCAAGGAACGGAAGATTCACGTGTTTTGCGAAATTGGTCAGCGAGTGATAATTACAATTTATTAGCCGGCGTCGACCTATCACGGCCCTGTCTGGTCGTCGGACGACTGAGCTTGGTCTTCACTCAACCCATAGCGACCGCTATGGGTTTTGCTCCAGGCTTGCCCGCAGCCAGAATCCGCGATCCTTGGTAAAATATGCGGGCAAATCCTCCGGCTTATCCGTAAAATACCGCTCTTTGCCGCCCGTACCTGTGGGTGGAGTAGCCAGGTGCGGGTCTTGAAACAGGGGGTTTTGCCTCCAGTTTGACCCGAACACGCCACGAGGAATATTGATGGAGAATTTCTTTACCCGACTGTTTGGCAGCCGCAATCAACGGTTGCTCAAAGAATATTCAAAAGAGGTCGTCAAGGCAGGCAAATTCGAAGAGGCTCTCCAGGCCCTGAGTGACAGTGAGTTGCGTGCGCGGACAGACGATTTCCGCGCCGCGCTGGCCAGTGGAAAAACCATGAATGATGTGCTGCCGGAGGCTTTTGCCGTCGTTCGTGAAGCGTCGGTCAGGACGCTGGGGTTGCGCCATTTCGATGTGCAACTGATCGGCGGCCTGGTTCTGCACGAGGGCAAGATCGCCGAAATGCGCACCGGCGAAGGCAAGACTCTTGTCGCTACCTTGCCCGCCTACCTCAACGCACTCAGTGGCGATAGTGTGCAAATCGTTACCGTCAACGAATACTTGGCGCAGCGCGATGCAGACTGGATGCGGCCGATTTTCGAAATTCTGGGTCTGCGGGTCGGGGTCATCAAAAGTGGAATGAATCCTGAGGAAAAAGCCGCGGCCTATGCGTGCGATGTTATTTATGGCACCAACAACGAATTTGGCTTTGACTATTTGCGGGACAACCTGGCTTTTCGACTGGCGGACAAGGCGCAGCGCGACCGGAGCTTCGCCATTGTCGACGAAGTCGATTCGATTCTCATTGATGAGGCCCGCACACCGCTGATTATTTCCGGGCCCGCGGAAGGCAGCAGCGAGCTTTACCAGCAAATCAACAAACTGATTCCCAGGTTACAGCGCCAGAAGGCGCCGCCAGAGGATCAGCTGGCGTCCGAGATCGAAGTGCCTGGCGACTACAGCGTTGAGGAAAAAAGCAAGCAGGCGCATTTGTCCGAAGCCGGTCATCAGAAAGTGGAGCAACTGCTGGCTGAAGCTGGATTGATCAATGCGGGCGACAGCCTTTACGACGTTGCCAACATTCGCCTCATGCACCACCTGACCGCAGCCTTGCGCGCACACGCGCTTTATCAAAGAGACGTGGACTATATCGTCAACCAGGGCGAGATCGTTATCGTGGACGAGTTTACCGGCAGGACGATGCCGGGGCGTCGCTGGTCGGATGGCTTGCATCAGGCGGTCGAGGCCAAAGAAGGCGTGGCGATCAAGGAAGAGAACCAGACTGTCGCCTCGATCACCTTCCAGAACTATTTCAGGATGTACGACAAACTGGCCGGCATGACCGGGACGGCAGATACGGAAGCTTTTGAGTTCCAGCAGATTTACGGGCTGGAGGTGGTGGTTATTCCAACCGACCAGGAGATGATTCGTGAGGATCAGCCCGAGCTGGTTTTTCTGACGCGTGACGACAAGTTCGAGGCGATTATCGAAGATATCCAGGCCTGCCAGAAGCGATCGCAGCCAGTATTGGTTGGCACAACCTCAATTGAGACATCCGAATATTTGTCGGAGATTTTGAAAAAGAAGAGTATCGATCACCAGGTCCTGAATGCGAAACAACATACGCGCGAAGCGGAGATCATTATTCAGGCGGGCAGGCCTGGCCGGGTAACGATCGCCACCAACATGGCGGGGCGTGGTACCGACATCGTGCTTGGCGGCAGCCTGGCGGGAGAACTGAAGGCGCTGGGCGAGATCGACGACCACCAGACTAAAAAGCACACCGAGAATTGGCAATCAAGGCATAAAGAAGTCATTGATGCGGGAGGCTTGCGAATTATCGGCACAGAACGCCACGAATCCAGGCGTATAGACAACCAGTTGAGAGGCCGTAGCGGTCGCCAGGGAGACCCTGGGTCCAGCCGTTTCTACCTGTCGCTGGAAGACAACCTGATGCGCATTTTTGGAGAGCCCGAGCGCGTCAAGGGGCTGTTGTCACGTGTCGGAATGCGCGAAGGCGAGGCGATCGAGAGCAAGATGCTCAGCCGCCAGATCGAGAGGGCGCAGAGAAAAGTCGAGGCGCACAATTTCGATATTCGCAAACAACTGCTGAAATACGATGACGTCGCAAACGATCAGCGTCGGGCGATCTATTACCAACGCGATGGCCTAATGGAAGCCGATGACATGGAAGATGATATCCGTGCCATTCGTCATGATGTCGTCGACCATGGCATTGACAGCTTCGTGCCGCCCGGCAGCGTAGAAGAGCAATGGGATATCCCGGGTTTGACCCAGGCGTTGGAAACCGAATTCGCGACCCGGGTCGATATTCAGGGTTGGCTCGATGCAGATGAGGATATGGTGGAAGAAGAACTGCGCAACAAGATTTGTGATGTGGTCGAAGAGGCCTATGAGGAAAAAGTGAAATCCATTGGCGAGCCCGTCATGCGGCATTTTGAAAAAGCCGTGATGCTTCAACAACTGGATTCGCAATGGCGCGAACACCTTGCCGCGCTGGATTATCTTCGTCAAGGGATCCATCTTAGAGGGTATGCGCAGAAAAACCCTGAGCAGGAATACAAGCGTGAGGCCTTCGACATGTTTACCAGCATGCTTGACTCGATCAAGCATGATTCGATCAGCATTCTGTCGCGCGTACAGATTCGCAGCGAAGAAGATGTTGCCGCGGTTGAGAGCCAGCGCAGTGATACCAGCGGGATGAAATTTGAACACGCGCAGGCCAGTAGTCCGGCGGCGCCCGCCGCACCTGCAAATGCCGCCGAGCCAGCGGTGCCGTTTGTCAGGGAGCAGCCGAAAGTCGGTCGCAACGAGCCTTGCCCCTGTGGTTCCGGCAAGAAATACAAGCAGTGTCACGGCCGGCTCAAGTAACCAATCCTGGTGACCGCGGGCTGGAGGAAGGGCCTGAATGATCAGAGTAGCCGTCGGAGTTTTGCAACGCGATGATGGCCGGACGTTGTTGATGCAGCGTCTCCCAGGCACATTCCGCGAAGGGCAGTGGGAGTGTCCGGGCGGCAAGATCGAAGCGGGAGAGGATTCTCTGCAGGCCCTGGTACGGGAGCTGCATGAGGAACTGGGGATCAAGGTGGGTAATGCGCGACCGCGCATCACGCTGCGCCATGCCTATCCGGAAAAGACCGTATTGCTGGAAGTCTGGCAAGTTACCCAGTTCACCGGGCAGCCACATAATCTTGAAGGACATCAGTTGCGCTGGGTGACGCCCGCTGAATTGAGACGCAGCGAAACGCTGGATGCGGACAGGCCCATCATCACCAGCCTGGAACTGCCCGACACCTATGTCATTACGCCAACCCTGGCAACGGACGACGCAAGCGAATCGGCGCAATGGCTGAAACAACTTGAGCTTACCCTGGACCAGGGGGTTTCTTTGTTACAGCTGCGCTGCCCGGGGTGGTCGCCGGCCAACTTCGCCCGGCTGGCAAAAACCGTAGCTCGCTACTGTGACGCTTCTGGAACGAAGCTGCTGCTCAACGGTGATCCCGAGCAAGTCCTGTCGCTGAGCGAGAAGCTTGGTGCGGCAGGCTGTCATTTTCCCGTTCGCTACCTGGATCGACTGACAGGAATGCAGAGACCTGATGGGCTCCTGATCGGCGCATCGTGTCATTCAGCGGCTGAGCTGGCGGCAGCGGCAAGCGCCGATGTCGATTTTTGTGTACTCGGCCCGGTTTTGCCAACCGCCAGTCATCGGCAACGGTCTGCCTTGAACTGGCCGGGCTTCGAAGACGCGGTAAAAAAAGCGAACCTACCGGTTTTTGCGCTTGGTGGTCTGGCGGCTGGCGACCTCGAAACGGCCTGGCAGCGCGGTGCCCAGGGGGTAGCCGGAATCAGTGGATTCTGGAGCCGCAGGTCAACTTCTTTGAATCAGCACAGATAGAGACGGAAGTCGATATCATCCTGCGTTTGGCTGGGCCGGTGATCGGTGTCTTGCCATTCCAGGAAACGCACCGTAAAACGCTGCTTACTGCCGCTGATCTCGGGAAATACATTGGCGCTTCTGGGGACGGCTACGCGCACCATTTGCACCGAGGATCCTTTTTCCAGTGCCTGCTGAAACAGACCGGCTGACGCTCGCGACTCAGCTGCAGACACGCTTTCTCTCGTCAGCCACAACAGCTCGGCAACGCCATCGCAAAGCGGCCGTAAATCTGCCATCCATTTTTCGAAATCGCGAGTCCGATCCTGCCTATCCCGGTGCAGCCAGTGATTATAATCGGGCAAATCGAATTCACAGGTGCCGCCAGGTATTGCGCTACGATGCTTGACCGCGGAAAGAAACTCTGATTGCTTCAGGCTTTGCAAAAAATGGGTCTGCTGCCCGCTCAGCTGATCCCGCAGGTTGCTGAGGTTTGCCAGCATGGATTGCAGGCGGCCGCCATCCACGCCCGATTTCGCCTGGTACCGGGTCAGCTCGACCGTGTGCCGCTCCAACTCCTTCAGCACATCGCCACGAACATCCCCTCGAGTCAGTATGGCCATAATCCCAAGCAGGCTGTCGATGGCCGCGCGGCTGCTCCAGGGCGCATCCATTTCCGAATGATAAAGCGCTTGCTGATAGAGAAACTCGATGCGCAGAAAGGTCCGCATGCGCTCCGCCAGCGTCTGTTCAAACACCAGGTAGTCATCCGCTGGCTGTGAGTGCTGGC
>JAPUHG010000274.1 GCA_027297845.1 Gammaproteobacteria bacterium
TTCGCCAAACGCAGTATTCAGGATGACGTTGGCGGTCTTGCGGCCGACTCCCGGCAGGCTTTCCAGTTCGGCTCGCGTACGCGGGACCTGGGCGCCGAATTTTTCATTGAGCATGCGGCAGGTCGAGATGATGTTTTTCGCCTTGGTGTTATACAGGCCGATGGTTCGTATGTGGGTTTTCAGACCATCCGGGCCCAGTTCGAGTATCGCCGATGGCGAATTGGCGACGGCGTACAAGCCACGGGTCGCTTTGTTGACGCTGATATCGGTCGCTTGCGCAGACAGAATGACGGCGATCAATAATTCGAATTCTGATCGGTAAAGCAGCTCGGTGGTCGGTGAGGGGTCGGCGGCTTTGAGTCGGGCAAATATTTCCGTTCGCTTTGCCCGGTTCATGCTCGCTCACTCACCTCACCGGATGCGAGTGAAACAGTAGTTCGGCGGGCATGACGGCTATCCAGGACATTCTTCAAGGCGACCAGCAGGCCAAGACCGATAAAAGCGCCCGGGGGCAGCAAAGCGAGGATAAAGCCGTGCTCCGGATCGAAGAATTGTATGCTCCAGTTGCTCGCGATATCGCCAAACAGCAGCTCGGCGCCATCGAACAGGCTGCCACGGCCGACCAATTCCCGGATCGCGCCGAGTACGACCAAGGTTGCCGCAAAGCCGCTACCCATGGCCATGCCATCGAGCAGCGATGGCAGGGGTGGATTTCGAGATGCGAATGCCTCGGCGCGACCAATAATCGCGCAGTTGGTGACGATCAACGGTACGAATATACCGAGGACTCGATAAAGCTCATGGAACCAGGCGTTCATGACCAGTTCGATGATGGTTACCAGGGACGCGATCAACAATACAAACACAGGAATCCGTATTTCGTCCCGCAGGAAATTACGGGTCAGCGAGACAATGAGGTTCGACGCGCAAAGCACGGCGATCGTAGCGATACCCAGCCCCAGGCCATTGACCAGGCTGTTGCTGACTGCCAGCAATGGGCAAAGACCCAGCAATTGCACGAGGGCCGGGTTATTTTTCCACAATCCCGTGTTGACGATTTCCCTGTTGGCGCTACTCATGGGCGCTCGTCCGACCGCAAACGGTAGGTGTCGCCGGTTGCCGCATCAAAAAGCCGAGCCTGATGCTGGTCAAAAAACAGCATCGTCTTGTGGACTGCCTGGACCACAACACGCGGGCTGATCGTTGCTCCGGTCAATTGGTCGAATCGACCGCCGTCTTTTTTGACTTGCCAGTCTGCTGCCTTTGTATTCACCGACGACAGGCCCGGGAATTGTTCGATCCAGTCGGACCTTTGCTGGTCGATGCCGTCACCGAGGCCCGGGGTTTCGCGGTGTGACACGACCCTGACGCCTGCCAGGCCGCCATCGGCATAAATGCCGACCAGCAGGCGTATGACGCCGTTGTAACCATTGGGGGCCTGCGGCGATATGATCAGCCCGACGGGCTGGTCTTGTCGGCGGGCCCTGAAAACAACTACCGCCTGATCCGTTCCAAGCATCTCCGGATCGATGACATCGATTGTATCCGTGAACAAATCGTTATCGTAGGTTGACGCGGGTATCAGTTCGTTCAGGCTGCGCAACATGTACTCACGCTCGTTTTTTTCTATTCGGTCGACGGTCAGGATGTGGAACAGCGTCACCACGCCGATCCCGATTACGGCGAACACGAACAGGCTCAGGCCCGAACGACTCATCTGCCGGAACAGATTTCCGCGTTCAGTCATGGCCGTACACCCGCGGCCTGGTGTAATGGTCGATCAAAGGTGTGGTCATGTTCATAAACAGCACGGCGAACGCGACACCATCCGGAAATCCGCCCCAGGTACGAATTACATAGACCAGGATACCGATGCCGGCGCCGTATATTTTCATACCAAGGGGAGATACCGGAGCGGTGACCGGATCCGTGGCAATGAAAAACGCACCGAACAAAGTGGCCCCGGCAAAAAGATGAAAACCGGACGGTACATAGGCGCCCGGGTTCAACAAGTACATCACCGCCGCGGTCACAAACAAACCCAACAGCATGAACATCGGGATCTGCCAGCGGATGACGCCTTTGTATAGCATCCACAAGCCGCCAAACGCGCTGTAAATACCAATCCACTCCCAGCCTTTACCGGCGAAATTGCCGAACAACGGTCCGTTTTTGATCTCCGTGTAGGTTTTGGCCTGCGCGAGCTGATTCCTGGTTTCATCGAGCGGCGAAGCGGCCGTGATGGCATCGATCGCCTGTCCATCCGGCAGGTGACCGGTAAAAAGATAAAAGAGGCTTTCACCAAAAGAAGGGTGGCTGATACCGATATCGACGTTAAGAGGCGGCAGCCAGCTGGTCATCGCCACCGGAAAGGACACCAGCAACACGACGTAGGCGGCCATCGCGGGATTGAACGGGTTGTGCCCGAGGCCGCCATAAAGGTGTTTGGCGACAACGATGGCGAATATTGCACCCGTTGCCGATACCCACCAGGGGGTCAGCGGCGGCAAGGCAAAGGCGAGCAGTACCGCGGTTACCAGCGCACTGAAATCCAGCAAGAAAGGCCTCAATGGAAGCCCGCGCAACCTTAGCATTAGGGCCTCTGCCCCGATCGCCGTCCCACCGACTACGATGATATTGAAAATCAGGCCGGGACCGAAAAAATAGACGTGTGCGATGGCTGCCGGGATCAGGGCTTTGAGTACCCTCTGCATCGTGCGTCGTACGCTGCCCGATGGCGTGATGTGAGGGGCGAACTGGGAATCGAATTTCATCGGCCCGGATCCTTGCCCGGGGCGTCGGTGCCAATGGTTTTTTCCTGTGCGCGTTGCACCGAGTCTGCAATCTGTTGCTCGCGTTCCTGCGGATTGGCATCGGCCAGCCGCTTCTTGCGGGCGGTCAGCCGCGCCTGCCGGGCTTCCTCTTCGATTCTCAGGCGTGTTTCCCGGTTTTCAAATCTGTGTTTTGCTACCTGGGATTTGTCATGTTGCGAATCGAGCGCGGACAGCTCCGCCTTGGCATAGCGAAAATACTGGGTGAGCGGGATATGGCTCGGGCAAACATAATCACAGCACCCGCATTCGATGCAGTCGCCAACCGAGAGCAGGGCGGCCTTGTCCAGGTCCCCGCCTTTCACCTGCCAGAACAATTCCTGCGGTTGCAAATTGACCGGACAGACCTGCGCGCATTTGCCGCAACGAATGCACGGCATCACATAGCTCGTATGCTCCAGTTCTGTCGGGCCGGCAACCGCAATACAGTTGGTTCCCTTGACCACGGGCAGCTGGTCATCGGTCAGCGAAAATCCCATCATCGGGCCGCCCATGAGCAATGCTTCGGCGCCAAGGCGGTAGCCGCCGCATGCCGCGATCAGATCCGCGATTGGCGTTCCCAGCCTGACCTCGAGATTACCGGGTAGATGGACGCCCTTGCCCGCAACGGTGGTGATCCGTGAAATCAGGGGCTGGCCATCGATCAACGCTTGCTTGACAGCTAACGCCGTACCGACATTTTGCGAGAGATAACCAACGTCTTGCGGGTATCCGTCAAACGGGACTTCCTGGCCGGTCAGGACCTGCACGAGTTGCCTTTCTCCACCGGCGGGATAAATGGAGTAGATTTTTCGCAGACGAATACGATCATCGCCAATCCTGGCCAACGCTTTTTCGAGTGCATCTATGGCTCTACGCTTGTCTCGTTCGATGCCAATCAGCGCTCTCGGTGCGGATATTGCGTGGAGCATGATCTGAATTCCGGTGATCAACTCATCCGCATGCTCCCTGATCAACATATCGTCGCAGCTGATCAGGGGCTCACATTCGGCGGCGTTGATGATCAGATCCTTTATGCCCCGGTCCTCGGCTTTGGCCATCTTGGCAGCCGTTGGATACATGGCGCCGCCGAGACCGGTAATGCCGGCACTGCGGATCCTGTCCTGGATTTCTTCAGGGCTCAGTGACAGGTAGTCCAGGCAAGCCAGACCAGTATCCATCGCCTGATCCTTACCGTCCGCCTTGAGCACTATGCAGAGCGCGCTAAGACCGCCCGGGTGAGGGACAGGGTGCATGCCTATGGATTCAATGGTCCCGGATGTCGACGCATGCACCGGCGCCGAGACGGTGCCGTCTCCGGCGGCGATTGCCTGACCCTTGAGGACGGTGTCACCTGGCTGCACCAGCGGTATCGCTTCGCGACCGATATGCTGGCTCACTGGCAATATCAGTTTCTCCGGAATCGGCACCTGCCGAATCGGCGTCAGCGTGGACTGGATCTTGTTTGGTAAGAGTTTCAGTCCGCCGCGGAAACGACGGGGCATGATTTTTTCTTGCTGGTCCATGGTTTCAGCCGACCTGCTCGGCCCAGCGCTCGGGGGGTGGCCACTTCCAGTTGCTCGCGCGCGGTTGCGGAACCACCATATCGATACAATCGACAGGACAGGGTTCCACGCACAAATCGCAACCGGTACATTCGGCTTCAATCACCGTGTGCATCTGCTTGCTGGCGCCAAGAATTGCGTCCACCGGGCATGCCTGAATGCAAATTGTGCAGCCGATACACAGACTCTCATCAATAATGGCTACGGCGACGGGCTTTTCTTCGCCATATTCGGGATCCAGCGTCAGGATGTCCCGACCGAGCAGATTGGCAAGCGCGTGAATCGTGGTCTCGCCACCAGGTGGGCAGTGATTGATCTCCGCCTCGCCCGCGACGATCGCTTCTGCGTAGGGTCTGCATCCTGGATAGTTGCATTGTCCACATTGTGTTTGCGGTAACAGGTTGTTGATCTGCTCGACCACCGGATCCTCGGTGATTCTAAATCGATCCGCGGCAAAACCCAGCGCCAGACCCAACGCGAGTGCGAGCAGACCGATTGTGATGATCGCGATCATTTCAGCCCTTGATCAGACCGGTAAAACCGATAAAAGCGAGCGCCATGATTCCGGCCGTGATCAGGGCGATTGAAGCGCCCCGGAAGGGCGCCGGGATATCCGCGAGACTGATTCTTTCGCGAATCGCCGAAAAAAACACCAGCACCATCGAAAACCCCATTGCCGCGCCAAAGCCATACAGTAGCGATTCCAGGAAGCCGTGCGATTCCTGGACGTTGAGCAAGGTGACCCCGAGTACCGCGCAATTGGTGGTGATCAAGGGTAAATAGATCCCGAGGATCTGATAGAGCAGGGGGCTGGATCGGCGAACCATCATTTCCGTGAACTGAACCATTGCGGCGATGACCAGGATGAAGGTAATCGTTCTCAGGTAGGTCAGCCCCAGCGGTTCCAGCAAATAATGATGCAGGAGATAACTTGCGGCGGAAGAGAGGGTCAGGACAAAAGTCGTGGCCAATCCCATGCCGACGGCTCCATCCAGTTTTCGTGACACGCCCATGAACGGACAAAGGCCCAGAAACTTTACCAGTACAAAATTATTGACCAGAACGGTGCTGACAATGATTAAACCCAGTTCGCTCACGTTGTTGCCTGCCTTCTAACCCGCATACTTTAGCAAGGATTGCGGATGCTGGGTGAGGGCTCGGACAGTTGCGGGCAGGTCTGGATCGAAATCCATAGTGATCGCTATGGATTGAGTGAAGACCAAGCTCAGCTGCCCGAGAACCAGCCAGGGCCGCCATAGGTTGACAACGATGTTCAAGCTGTAATTAGAAATCAATGGACCAATGCCTCAAAATTTCCAAACTATTCGTGATGGTGACCGCCTTGGTGAAATAGGCGGGTCAGCTAACCTTCATGCCCGGTCGGGCACCGCTGTCCGGTGCCAACAGATAGGGCCCGTCCTGATCGTCGCTTGCCGCCAGAACCATTCCCTCGGAAACACCGAAACGCATTTTTCGTGGCTGCAGATTCGCCACCATGATGGTCAGCCGATCGACCAGGTCTTCAGGTTGGTAGGCGCTCTTGATGCCGGCAAATACCTGCCGTGTTTCCCCGCCAATATCCAGTGTCAGCCTGAGTAACTTATCGGCGCCGTCAACTACCTCTGCTTTGGTAATAAGGGCGACCCGCAGATCCATTTTCTTGAATTCATCAATATTGATCATGTTGTCCTGCTCTTTGTGTTCGGTCGATGCTGCCAGTTCTGCGCGCGACGCCGCCAGCATTTTTTCGATATCTGCTGTTTCGATTCTGCGGGCGAGTGGCTTGAATGGATTGATAGCGTTACCCAGTTGCGGTTTTTGCAAATCGCTCCAGTTCAGTTCACCACATTGCAAAAATTCCTCGGCATTGCTGATCAGCTCGGGTAGTACCGGCTTCAGATAAATACAAAGCTGCCTGAAATGATTCAGGCCCTGCGTACAAATAGCCTGAATCTTCTTTTCATTGCCTTCTTCTTTGGCCAAAACCCACGGCTTGTTGCCATCGATATAACGATTGGCCTCGTCAGCCAGCGCCATAATTTCGCGTATCGCACGTGCGTATTCGCGATTCTCATAAGCACCGGCAATTTCCTCCGACGCATTTGAAAATCTGGCAAACAACTCCGGGTCCGGCAATTCCGCAGCCAGTTTCCCATCCGCCAGGCGCTGAATAAAACCGGCGCAACGGCTGGCAATATTGACCAGTTTGCCAACGACGTCACTGTTTACGCGCTTCCTGAAATCGTCAAGATTCAGGTCGAGGTCATCAATGCCGGGGCCCAGCTTGCCGGCGAAATAATATCTGAGGTACTCGGCGTCAAGGTGATCCAGGTAGGTTCTGGCGGTTATAAAAGTGCCACGCGATTTGGACATCTTGGAACCGTTGACGGTCAGGAATCCGTGCGCCAGCACCGCCGTTGGCGTTCGGTAACCGGAACCATGCAGCACCGCCGGCCAGAATAGCGCGTGGAAATAAATAATATCTTTGCCGATAAAATGATACAGCTCGGTGTCGCCACCCGGTCTCCAGTAACTGTCGAAGTCGATGTCCCGAGCGCGGCAATAGTGAAGGAAACTCGCCATATAACCGACCGGGGCATCCAGCCAGACATAGAAAAACTTGTTGTCTTCACCTGGAATTTCAAAACCGAAATAGGGGGCGTCTCTCGAGATGTCCCAATCCCTCAGGCCGGCCTCAAACCATTCGTCCAGCTTGTTGACGATGCTGGAGTGCAACCGCCCGCTGTGAATCCATTCACGCAGCATGATCGAAAAATCGGCAAGTTTGAAAAACAAGTGCTCGGATTCTTTTTCCACCGGTGGCTTTCCGGAAACAACCGAAACCGGGTTAACCAGCTCGGATGGAGAGTAGGTTGCGCCGCACACTTCGCAACTGTCTCCATACTGGTCATCCGCGCCGCATCGGGGGCAATTGCCGCGAACGTAACGGTCGGGGAGAAACATGTTGCGTTCTTCATCGAAGGCCTGGCGGATTTTTTTCCTGGCGATATGACCGTTTTTGACCAGGGCGGCGTAGATACCCTCGACGAGTTCACGATTCTCATCGGAATGGGTACTGTGAAAGTTATCCATTTCGATATGGAAATCCGCATAGTCCCGCCGGTTGGTTTCGGCAATCCGGTCAACCAGTTCTTCAGGTGTGGTGCCTTCCTTTTCCGCGGTCAGCATGATCGGTGTGCCGTGGGCGTCGCTGGCACAAACGAACAGGCAATCATTGCCACGGAGTTTCTGGAAGCGTACCCAGATATCGGTCTGCACATACTCGAGCATATGGCCAAGGTGCAGGACGCCATTCGCGTACGGCAGGGCGCTGCTCACCAGGATCTGGCGTTTCTTATTACTCATTGTAATTTAGTTTTCCAGCGCCTGATGTTTCTGTTAGGCCGATAGAGGGTAGGGCCGGATTATGCCACAAGGGTCAGCCATTTC
>JAPUHG010000275.1 GCA_027297845.1 Gammaproteobacteria bacterium
TGGTCGGCGACACCATCTCCATCGGTGTCTCGCAACCCGACCACACCCTTGCCATCGGCTGCACGGCGCAATGTGACGTAGACATCGCCATTTTCCCGAACGACAAGGTGACGCGCCGGGCCTATATCGTTCGCGAAAACCGTGGCCGTAAATCCACGGGGCAATTCGAGTTTCACCGGGTTGGCCGCGTGTGTTTGAACCGCAATCAGCAGGCAGAATACCGTCACGAATTTTCTGAAAACAATCATTTGCGATCCTCGGCACGCAGAAAGTGATCAAGAGATTTTAGCAGTCTATAATGCCAGCCATGAATGACCTAGCGACAGAGACAATCTGGCCAGATGGCGCCAGGCGAATGGCATTTTTCTTAATCCTGCTTTCCTTTTCTTCGGCACTGCTGACGCACACCACCGTCCTGGTTAAAAACCAGCTTTTTTGCGATGAAGAAAAACAGCTTTGCATAGAAGGCTGGATAGCGTACGAAGATCACTTCAACACCATTCGTATTGATGGTCAGCTCGCCGAACGCAGCGTACCGGGTACGATCAGTCTGCGTTTTTCGGGAACGACGCGAGGCGGCGAACCGGTCTCGGCGAGACTGGAGTTCAGGATCGACGGCCGTTACCAGGAAATCATCATTAACTCCATCGTACCCGACGCTCCAAAGCGCACCCGCTGGACCATGGACGCTTTTTACTTCACCGCGGATCGGCCGTGAACCGAATCAAATCAATATTTGTATTGCCATTTTTCACGCTGCTTACTGTGGTCGTGATCCTGGCTGCCAACCACCTCTTTGCGGGCTTTACTTTGGGCTGGCTGGGCGCCCTCCTCGCATCCTCGCCGATGCTGCTGGTACTGGGTTTCGTCATGCTGGGCAAGAAATTTCCTACCGAACAGGCCCGGTTGACTGTGGTTACCGCGGTGGTAATCGCTGGTGTGGCGCTGGCCGCGTTTGACTGGGTTTTCCGAGCGGGTTCATTTGTTGCCGCCAGCCTGGCCGGTCTTTGCCTGGTGGCGTACACGGTCTATCAATTCTGGTACAGCCGTCTCGATCGCTCGGCGTCGAGAATCAAAAAAGGAGATCTCCTGCCGGAATTCTCGGCGCTGGATTCAAATGGCAAGCCGGTCTATAGCCGCGACCTGCTCGGCAGACCCGCGTTGCTGATGTTTTACCGCGGCAACTGGTGCCCCTTCTGCATGATCCAGGTGAAAGAACTGGCCGCGGCGTATCGCGAGTTGGGCGATCGCGCCCGCATCGTGCTGATCAGTCCACAAACTGCCGACAAAGCCGCCAAACTGGCCGCCAGAATCAATGTACCGTTCGATTATTGGGTAGATACCGACAACCAGGCCGCAACCGTGCTCGGCATCATCCATGACCGGGGATTGCCTGCCGGGATGCAGGCGCTAGGCTATGACAGCGATACGGTGTTGCCGACCTGCATCGTGCTCGCCGCCGATGGGACGGTGCTTGAGTCCGACGAGAGTCAAAACTACCGCGTCCGGCCCGAACCGGAATTCCTGGCGAAAACACTCGAACAGCACGGACTCTGAGCAACGTCACGGCCAGTGGGCTGATCCACCTGATCCTGCACGCCGCGGTACCGGGTGCAATCGCCTGGTTGTTTTTCCGAAAAAACTGGCTAACAGCCTGGCTGATCATGCTGGCGACGATGCTGGTCGATCTGGATCATCTGCTGGCATCGCCAGCCTACGATCCAGCCCGTTGCAGCATCGGCTTTCATCCGCTGCACCAGTGGCCGGCGATCGTGGTCTACTCGCTTTTGCTACGTATCCGGCCACTCCGGCTGGTCGCGATCGGCCTGCTGACCCACATGCTGCTGGATGGCCTGGACTGCCTGATTTGACAAAAATGGGCTGCTCCAACAGCTCATAGGCCTTGGGCCGTGAGGCAGCGCTCTGCTAAGCTTGCCGCTGTCGTGTTTTTGGGCCAGTCGATGCAGGATTTTTTCAAGGAATTGATGCGCCGCAATGTAACCCGGGTCGCATTGGTTTATATCATCGTCGCCTGGGTCACGATGCAGGTCGTGGACGTGATGTTTCCCGCACTCCACGTTCCGGAATGGGCCATCTCAATCACCGCGGCGCTGATCATCATCGGCTTCCCGTTCGCACTGATCTTTGCCTGGGCATTCGAGATAACGCCGGAAGGGATAAAAAAAGAAAAAGACGTCGATCGCAGCCAATCGATCACGACGGACACCGGTCGCAAGCTGGATTTCATGATCATCGGTGCGCTGGTTATCGGGGTAGGTTTTCTGCTGTTCGATAAATTCATCCTGACCGGCACAGAAGGTGAGGTAGCTCAAACCAGCAATCCGGATCAGGGAATCGAAACCGCAAACAGGGTACCGGAGAAATCAATTGCGGTACTGCCATTCGTCAACATGAGCGGCAATATCGAAAACGAGTATTTCTCCGATGGCTTGTCAGAGGAACTGCTGAATGTGCTGGCCAAGATGCCGAACCTCAAAGTGGCCGGCCGAACTTCGTCATTCCAGTTCAAGGGTGAAAACAAAGACCTGCGGCTGATCGGCGAGCAACTCGGTGTCGCCCATGTGCTCGAGGGCAGCGTCAGGCAATCGGGCCTCAAGGTCCGCATCACCGCACAGTTGATCGACACCGAAACCGGTTTTCACCTGTGGTCGGAGACTTTTGACCGCGAACTCAACGACATTTTCGCGATCCAGGACGAAATCTCGGCAGCGGTTGCCGCAGCGTTGAAAGTTACGCTTTTTGGTAATGCGGGTGAAAAAGTCGTCAGCTCACGGGGAACGGACAATATCGAAGCCTACGACTTGTATCTCAAGGGGCGTTATCTCCGCGAACATGTCAGTAGCGATAA
>JAPUHG010000276.1 GCA_027297845.1 Gammaproteobacteria bacterium
GCACTTACACGCTGCAAGCCACCTTGCGCTTTTGACGGATGATCATTAAGCGGCCTTTTGTCGGGCCGCCTGGACCAAAAAAAGGCCCGCATTGCGGGCCTTTTTCATGTGTGGTGCCGGAAAGAGGAGTCGAACCCCCGACCTTCTCATTACAAGTGAGCTGCTCTACCAACTGAGCTATTCCGGCTTTGCTGTGTGCAGGCGGCCGGTAGTGTAACGTGCGCAACCCGGCCAGGACTAGCCCGGCGGGCACTGGTCCTGAATTTCCAGGCCGCGAACAGCGACACCCAGCGCGGCAACATCCAGGCCGCCCACGCCCAAACCAGTAACCTCCAGCCAGGTAACTTCTCCATCCTGATATCTTTGGTTGACCTGAGCTTCGAATCCCCGACCACTCAGTTGTTGCAGTCTGCGCTGCGCTCGTTCCAACTCGCTAAAAACTCCCAGGGAAATGGCGTTTTGATCATCTCCCGAGGGGACAATATAGAAATCAGTGACTCCGTCCGCGCGCAGGGCGTTGGCTATCACCTCTGCTGCCCCCCGATCGCGGGCCTTGGCGATATTGACCCAGTAACCAACGAATAGGCGGCCCGGTTGGCGACGCCTGGCGACCGAATAATCGTGCCCCTGTAAAGCCTGCGTCGCCCGATCGATATCATCCGCCTTACTGAACGGGCCAATGCTCCGACACTCCGAAATACCGGCATTAAGCAGTTCCTGCCCGGTCTTCATCGAAAAAACCTGCGGTCCGGGCCCATCCGCAGGCTGATTTTCCGCCAGCGCCAAGGCTGGCAGACCCTCATAGCCCGGCGCAATCGGTACGCTGTCATCAACCTCTCGTAGCCAGTGATACCAGGCAAGCACCCCGAGGTTGATCAGCAGCAAAACTAACAGGAAATTTCTCAAAACCAGGCTCGCAGGGTCAAGGATGTTTACCGGAAATAACTGCCAGACCACGAAGCACGAGGTCGGCAACTATTTCGGCATTTTGCAGCAGCGGCAGCAACATATCGGCATCACCGCCGCATAGCAATATCCGGGGCGAGGTTTTACTTTGTTTTTCCAGAAATTCCTGGCCGTGCCGTATCAATGAGATCAACGCGATCAGCGCACCGGAGTGTATCGCCTCATCGGTGCTGCGCGCGGCTATACCATTGTTGTCGCTTACCCTGTCTGCGACCGTTTCGGTAACCTCGACTATGTCGGCAGTACCGCCCAGCAACGACGACAGCATCAACCGATAGCCCGGCACGATTACGCCGCCAAGGTGCATGCCATCGGGATCCAGCATATCGACCGTCAACGCCGTCCCGGCATCCACGACAACCAGCGGGCCGGACCGGTGGTGCCTCGCCCCAATCATCGCAACCCAGCGATCGACACCCATTTGTGCCGGATCCCGATATGCATTCGTCACTCCACCGGCCTCCTTGCCGGTTTCAACAAAGACCACTTCCTCAGCATCGGTATCGATATGCTCGTGGATACGCTGACCGCCAACATTGGCGATGATAATGCGATCGGGCTTTCGATCAGCGGGGAAAAAATCGCCGCCGCTTAGCTCCGTCCAGTCGGCCGAGTTTTGCGAACCGAGTGTTCCGTTCCACCAGGCCCACTTCACGCGGCTGTTGCCGGCGTCGATCAATAACAAGATCTCGCCTGCCATCGCCTGCGAATTCACTTGTTAGCCCACCAGGCTATCAGATCGCGGCGCGGCCAGCGCTCCGCCTTTGCCGGCCGCAAGCTGATGTCTCCGGCAATGATTCGGTGTGTCTCCCCGCCGGACTGGAGCAACAGACAACCGTCGTCGGCAATGCCTCGGCATACTCCATGGGTGGTTGAGGATTCGGATACCAGCTCCACCTGCTGATTCATGCAAACATCGGCAAGCCTGAATTCCATCAGAAATGGCGCCAGACCCTGCAGCATAAAAATATCCAGGGCGGACACCCACTCGGGCAATATTTGCTGGACCAGTTCTTTTCTGGACGGCGGAGCGCCATCGCTCATGCCGAAAATGTCGCTCCATTTGTCGGTCATGGCCGCACTTTGCGATTTCGGCAAGCGGTAATTCAAACCCAGGCCGGCGACCAGGTGTAAGCGGTTGTCGGCATCGTGCCGCAGTTCGACCAATATGCCTGCCAGCTTTCCATCGGCTACCAGGTCATTGGGCCATTTGAGCCCGATCGGCTCTAGTCCCAATTTTGTCAATGCCCTGCGTGTCGCCACCCCCAACGCCAGGGGCAAAGCTGCAAGATCCGACGGCGTTCCACCGATACCGACAGCCAATGAAAGACAAATTCCGGACGCAGGTGGCGATACCCAGGTGCGATCTCTCCTGCCGCGGCCCGCCGTCTGGTACTCCGCCAAAAACACCCGGACCTGTCCATCCTCCGGCGTCGGCTGAGCGAGCAATCTCGTATTGCTCGAATCCACCTGGCCGGCAACCTCATAGGAGACGATGCGCTCATGACACCACTCCGGCAAACTCACAATAAGCTCCGCGGCGTCGAGCAGGTCGATCGGGTATGGCAGTTGGAAACCTTTATTTGGGTTACCCAGTACGCTCAATCCCAGACCGCGCAGTGTTTCGATTTGTAGATTGATATCGGCGATCGGAATCGCCATTGTCGCTGTCAGCTCCTCTGCCGAATGCGAGGCTCCGTCAGAAATCGCCCTGAGCAGTGGAAGCCAGCTGTCACCTCCCATCAGGAATCGCGCCTGAATATCGCCAACTGCCCGACTCTCGCTTCCGTTCCGGCTTTCAGCCGGCGAATATTTTCCCGATGGGTATAGACCAGGAACACCGCCATGGAAATAGCCAGGGTCATCAGTGGCTGATCGGCCATCTGCCCGGTCAGCAACAGGTAAACCGGTGCGGAAAATCCTGCCATTACGGTTGCCAGACCCACGTAGCCGCTCAACATCACAACGAGAACCCAGATCGCGATTACCGGCAGCAATATCGCCGGCTGTATATAGATCAGTGTGCCGATCAGGGTTGCCGCACCCTTGCCACCCTGAAACCCGTGCCAGAAAGGATAGCAATGGCCGATTACGACTGCGCTCGCGCAGGCCATCACCAGCCACTCGCGGCCCACGGCCGAATCCTGGGCAAGCCCGACAATCGCCAGTACGGGAATAAACGCCGCGGAGAGATATCCTTTGCCCACATCGATAATCACCACACCGAGTGCAAACATCTTGCCCTGCGTACGAAATGCGTTTGTGCCGCCCGCATTACCGCTACCCAATTCGCGGATATCCACTCCACCCTTGAGTTTCCCGATCAGCAGGCTGCCGCTGACGGATCCGAGCAAATACGCCAGCAGTACTTTTGTTCCCAGTTCAAGCATCGATATCGATCCTGTACACGCGCCACGCCGGGCCACGATTGACGCTGCCCATCGGGTTACAATACCCGATACTTCGGCGCAGAAAAACAATATGACGAATACCCGCGCAGCACATCTGTTTGTCAATCGATTGGCCGGTCGTGGCCGCGCAGCGCGCCTGGCCGAGAAAATCAGTCATAGACTCACGCAAGGCGGCCTGCGCCTGACCATCACTGAAAGCACGGCACCGGCCAGTCTTATCGATCAGGTTGCGAATGCCTGCGCCAGCGGAGCCCAGATCGTATTGATCGCAGGCGGGGATGGCACCGCCAATGAAGCCATCAACGGAATCATGAAGGCCGCTGCAAATCCGCGGGTGGGATTGATACCGGTCGGCACCGGCAATGACTTTGCCAAGGCGGTCGGTATGCCCCTGGACTGGCGGCAAGCGTGTGACCAGGTAATCGACGGAATCGGGCAACCAGGTTGTGACGCACCTATTGACGTCGGACGGTGCAACGAACGATTTTTTCTCAATGGCGTTGGAATTGGGTTTGACGGCAAGGTCGCGATAGTGGCAAGCCGGATGAAATGGCCCGCCGGTCAGAGCCGTTATCCACTGGCCCTTGCGAAGACCCTGATTCGTGGTATCGAAACGCCTGAGGTCAAAATCATCACGGAAGAATCAGTGTGGGAAATGCCGATCACATTGATCTCGGTCATGAATGGACAGGTTGCCGGTGGCATTTTCCCACTGGCCCCGCAAGCACAAATCAATGATGGCCTGCTCGACATCGTAATCGCCGACGCCATGAACCGCAGGCAGTTCCTTCGCCTGCTTCCTCGCCTGATGAAAGGAACCCATCTGTCACTACCATCGGTAAGCTTGATTCGATCACGCACTCTGAAACTTGAATCCAACCTGCCGTTACCGGTACAGACCGATGGCGAAATTGTTACCGCCAGTGCACGCTATCTGGATATCGAGCTGATTCCCGGGCGTGTGTCCATCATCGGTGGAAAACCCGCCGAATAGTGTGGGATTTTCTCAGCGACCGGCTTTAGTCTGCCCGCGCTGTTTTTTTCATGCCCAGGTATATACCAAGCAAGGTCAATATGGCGCCTGCCAGCTCCACGGGCGTTATGCTTCTGGAGAAAAACAAGACGTCCCATACAAATGCCAGCAGGGGTTGCAAAAGCAGGATCAGACCCACGCGTGATGCGGGGACCTGGTTAAGACTGTGTGCTATCAGCAACCAACCGAGCACCTGCGCCACCAGGGCATAAGCGAGCAAAATACCAATTTCTCCGGGCCATGACAGCGCCATCGAATCGCCGGACGTGGTGGTAACCACACCCAGCAGCGCGGCGCTGATCAGGGACACCAATGCAAGATCGGCAACCGCCGATCGTTGCTTGCCATCGGTGCGCGTGCGGCGTAGCGAGAGTATGTAGGAGGCATAAAACACTGCGGTCAGCAACCCCAGCCAGATACCCGTGCGGTATTGCTCGCTTAGACTCTGCCAGTCGAACCCAACGATCATGCCAAGCCCCGTCAACGCCAGGGGAACCCCTACCATGAGTTGCCAACGCAAGCGCTCACCAAAAAAAAGTACGCCGGCTAGCGCAAGGAAAAACACCTGGAAACTGGCGAGCATGGTTGCCAGACCGGGCCCGACATAGATGATACTGCGGTGCCAGGTCCAAAGGTCGGCAGCAAAAAAAGCCGCGGCGAGAACAATTGCCAGCAACCCGGTCAGACCTTTGAACAACGATCTTTTTGTTACCAAGACGTACAACAACAAAAAACCGCCGCCGAATAGCAAACGGTAAAAAGCACTGACCGTGGGTGGAACCGAGAGCAGCCTTACGAATACCGCAGAAAAGCTAATGAACACCGCACCGGTAAGCAACCTGAGTGTCGCGCTGGAATGATGCTTATCGAACCCGGATAGCAGGTTCATTGCAACGTAAACTCGTGTACCAGCGAACTGAGGGCAGGCACTGAGTCGCCCACTGAATTATCAGCATTGACCATCCCACCGATGATAAAAAAAGTGTCTGTATTTCCAGGCATGCCCCGGTGATCCATCGTCGCCACAGGCAAGCGCCCATAGCTAACCCACTGGCGCTCGACCAGTTGCCAGGCAAACACCTCTGCAGACGCCATCGATACATTGCCGTCATAGCCCGTGCCATCATAGTTGTAAGGATTGTCGCTGCCGCCGGCAAAAACAATTTCCCCATCGTGTTTTTCCCGGCCGGCCGCCGCCATCCGGTAACGCGCCGGTCCCGGATGATGTTCGATCGTCTGCCAGCGTATCCGTCGAAAATCCCTGCTATCGATTTCGCCAAGATAGCAAGCATCTACTGGTTCGAAATGCCGGCTACCGCTATCGCCCTGGCGAACGGCAACGCCATCGCAAATCAGCATCCGGTTACCAACGATACCGCCGGCATGACCAAACACCGCCTCTCCCGGCCAGGGTGTCGCCTGGATCCATGAATCCTTTTGTACATCGTAAATTTGCACGAGGTTGACATTGCCCAGGTCGTGCCAGCCACTGATCAGATAGACAAAGCGGTCCTGGTAAACGACCGACACGGCATCATCAACCGGGATCGGCATGGGCGCCAGTTCATGCCAGCCGAAATGGCGGGTATCGAGTCGATACACAGTTTCCACCGATCTCTCGCTACCATCTTCGGCAACGGTATAGCCGCCGAAAACGTAGACATTACCGGCCACGGCCGCAGCTGTGGCAGCCAGCCTGCCCTCACTGCCGGGTACATCGGGCAGGCGCTCCCAGTCCTCACCGCCGGGCGGCAAATGCCAAGCCTCACTGGCCACGTCCTGCCAGCTACTGCCGGCGGACAAGCCCAGGAAGCTCAGCAAGTGAAACCCGTCGTCGCTGCGAAAGCCGGCAACAGCATTATTAGAAACCGGATGAGGCAATGCCGGCCCCTGCACCGCAACGATCGGTCGATCATGTTCCACTGTACAGGCGAAAAGGCCGATACCGAGCATGCACAGCGAGAGGATATTCTTCATCCCATGCTGCCAAGCCAGGCAGACCGCGCGGCCAGTGTCTCGCTGCCGGCTTCCGAATCGAGCAGCAGCTCACAACAATTCCGCGGACTGTCTTCGACGATCAACACCGTCTCAATCAAAACATCTTCGCGAAAAACGCAAACGCTAACGGTGTCTCCCGTTTGCAGGCGGCGAAGCCGCTTTTCGAGCGTCTTGGCTGTGAGCCGAATATCGTTCATGGCGAGCAGCTCATCGCCCGCCGATAAACCGGCTTTCTGTCCCGGTCCATTTTCCAGCACCTGGGTTATCAGGAGCCGGCCCGCCTGTTCCCGGGTCTTGACACCGAGCCACACCGGAATGCCTTTTCCCTTCGTTTGTCCGCCGAGGTCATTGAAAGAAACGGCAGGCCTTTCGCTATAGCGCACACCGACGGTTTCCAGATACTCGGCCAGCGGCAAATCGCCGGTTCCACGAATCGCACAGGCGAAAAACTCGTCCAGGTCCAGGCCGCTGACCTCACTCGCCATTTCCTCAAAAGCCGATTCGGGCATGCCCTTTTCGTCCTGACCGTATTTGTCCCAGACCGCTCGCATCACATCATCAAGAGTATGGGCGCCGCTGGTCTCGCGACGAATCAACAGATCCAGCGCCAGCGCCACTAGCGATCCCTTCGTGTAATAACTGACAATGGCGTTCGGCGAGTTTTCATTCTGCCGGTAAAACTTGCTCCAGGCATCGAAACTGGATTCCGCCAGCGACTGGTGCAGACGTCCTGGCCCCTGGAGTACGCGACTTATGGTCTGCGCCAAAAGATCCAGATAGCTGGCTATGGTAATCACGCCACTTCTCACCAGGGCAAGGTCGTCGTAGTAGGAGGTGACGCCTTCGAAAACCCAGAGCATCTCGGTATAGGCCTCGGACGACAGGTCGCTTTCCGCCAGTGCGGCCGGTCGCAATCTCTTGACATTCCACATATGAAAATACTCGTGACTGCACAGCCCGAGAAAGCGCCGGTATCCCTTGCTGTTACCGTCGGCCTCCTGCGCCGGTAGATCGCTGCGGCGGCTGATCAGCGATGAACTGTTGCGGTGCTCCAGCCCGCCATTACCGTCGCTAACAACGGTCAGCAGAAACAGGTAGCTGGCTACAGGCACGGAGCCAAACAAATCGATGTGTTGATGGCATATCAGTGAAAGATCCGTGGCCAGCCGATCCTTGTCCGCATCGTGCTTGCCGTTGATGGCCATCAGGTGCGGTATCCCGCCCGCGCTGAACTCGATGAAATCCAGATCGCCCATTTCTACCGGGCAGTCGATCAATTGCGCATAGTTTTGTGCCTCATAGTCACCAAAGCCCTTGTCGTTGGTTTGGAAAACCGGGAGCCCGGTCGCCAACCGCCACTTCGCCGTATCACCGGATGGCGGTGAGATACTGATCCGGGATGGCCGCTCCTCCTGACCATGAACACGCAAGAAAATATTACTGCCATCAAAAAAACCGTGTTGTCGATCCAGGTGAGCGCCGCGGACCGAACGATCCTTCGCATAAACCTGGTATTTCACGGTCAGTGGGCCGGTCGTCGGCGCACACTGCCAGGTGGATTTATCCAGTTTTTTTACCGCAACGCTTTCCTCGCCCGATTGCGCGCCGAGACTCACGATGTTGCGCGCAAAGTCCCGAATCAGGTAACTGCCCGGCACCCAGGCCGGAAGCGACAACTGCTGGCCTTTGGCGTCAGGTTTTGCGATTTCGAGTTCAACATCGAACAGGTGGGCAGTCGGTCGTGCCGCCCCGATTCGATATTTGATAGCCGGATTCACGCAGACGGCTCGATCAGTTTCAGTGTCAGGCACTTCGCGGAGCCACCTGCCTTGAGAAACTCTGTTAACGACGCTTCTATGACCTCAAAACCCGCTTTGGCCAGATCACTCCTCAGGCTTTCGGAAACCCGGTTCATGATGACCTTGTCACCTATGTTGACGGAGTTACAGGCAAAGCGGCCGGCATCCTCACTGCTCACCACAATGCGTTTGTCTGCCGGGACGCGTTCAATTATCTTTTTCTGCGATTCCTCGTCAAAAGCCGGCGGGTGGTACATCAGCCAACCGCCACTCAATGGGCAAAAACAAGTATCGATATGATAAAACCTCGGATCGACGAGCCGGATTGAGACAACTTCTATCGCAAAGAATTTTTGCAGATGAGGATGCGCTTCGATCTCAGTGCGAAATCCATATCCAACCCAGAGCCAGTCGCCGCCGCGGTCGAACAGCGAATCGCCGGCGCCCTCAAAACCGATTTTTTCATCCAGTGGATACAGTTCGAATCCATTCTCGTGAAACCATTGCTTGAAATATTTTTCCTCTGCCCGTCTTTCCATCGGCATGAAGTGGCTGGCAATCGCCTTGTTACCCAGCACGGTCCCGGCGTTGGCGGTAAAGACCATATCGGGCACCTCGGCTTGCGGTTCAATCAACACTACCTCCGCATGTTCTTCGATGATATCGCGCAGACCCGCCCTCTGTTGTTTCGCCAGTTCGAGTGAAAGGTTTCCTTCGTTGCCATCCATCCATGGGTTTATAGCGTACTCCACGGCAAAAAAATCCGGTGAACACATCAGTATTCTGTCTTTAGCCATGCGCGGTGGATCCCGATAAAAGAAGGCGCGATTTTACCCCATCC
>JAPUHG010000277.1 GCA_027297845.1 Gammaproteobacteria bacterium
CGATCTGATTGAGGCGGTCCAGTACGACAACGCCGCCATCGAATACTTCGATACCTCCTGTTTCTCGGGCGAATACGTCGCTGGCGATGTCAGCGAGGAATACCTGCAAAGACTCGAAAAGGAGCGTTCAGACGGGGCCAAGGCGGAACGCGTTGGCGACGACAGCGAACTCCAGCAGGCAGTCTGACAACGATTCGCTCCGCGGTTTTCGATGACCATCCGGATCCTTATAATCGATGATGACCCGCAGTACCACAAGGTACTGGCGCGCCATATCAAGAGCGAATGGGCCGACGCCGATGTCAGAGCGCTGAGAAAAACCGACCGCTCCGCGGATGGTCCCCTGATTCCCGATGCCGTCAACGCCAGTGAATATCATGCGGTCCTGCTCGATCGGGCGCCGTCCGGCCAGGACGGGTTGAAATGGTTGCGCGAATTCAAGCGGCGACCGGGATTTCCACCGGTGATCTTTATCATCGATCGGGGCAACGAATTGCTGGCAGTCGAAGCGATCAAGGCGGGTGCGGAGGACTACTTGCTGAAAGAGGAGGTGAATCACGACCGCTTTATCGCGAGTTTACGTAGCGCGATCCGTAAACATAAAAGAACATCCGCGCTGCTCAGTCGTCGCCAGGCACTGGATGAAGCCTGCCGTTTCGGGGCGGTAAAAATACGCGGGCACCAATTCGTCCGTGAACTGGGTAGCGGCGGCATCTCCTCGGTTTACCTCGCAGAGACGGAAAAAGAAAAAAAACTGGTGGTGTTAAAGGTGTTCAGGCTGGTGCCAGACATCGCCGAAGCCGAAAGTTCTTTCGATCGCTTTATCCAGGAATACGAGGTGATATCAAGAATTCAGCACCCGAACATCGTGCAGATTTTCGACCTCGGCGTCGCCGACGACCACGCGTATATCACGATGGAGTATTTCGAAGAAGGCAGCCTGCGCACGAAAATGAAGCAGCCACTGCCAACCGCCATGGCGGTGGATTATCTGCGGCAGATAGCCGGTGCGTTAATGACCGTTCATGAGGTCGGCATTTTACATCGTGACCTGAAGCCAGCGAATGTCATGCTGCGCCAGGACCAGTCGATTGCGCTGATCGATTTTGGTCTGGCCAAACAAATGACGGTTGAGCAGGAAATTACCGGGTCTGGCGAAATTTTTGGTACGCCGTATTACATGAGCCCGGAACAAGGTCATGCGGAACGAGTGGATGAGCGCAGCGACATCTACAGTCTCGGCGTGGTGTTTTTTGAAATGCTGAGCGGCGAAAAACCTTTTACCGCCGACACGCCGATGGCGGTTATTTACAAGCACAGCAATACCCCGCTGCCAAGGATGAGCGGGGCGTTGGCTGCCTTTCAGGAATTGCTGGACAGGATGCTTGCCAAACACCCGCATGATCGTTTCCAGACGATGGAAGACTTGCTCAACTATGTGAATCGAAAGTGGCCGCAGCATTGAGCGACGCAGCCGTCCGCGCGGCGGCGGAACTCAGCGCCTTTCTTGGTGCGGAGACGCCGGCCGAATGGGTGGTAGAAGCGCTGCGCCAGACCGAAACACTGCTGCTCGATCATGCCAGTTGCGAATTGAAGGCGGCGTCAACGGCGCTGAGCCTGATGTTCCGCTATCCACGGCATCGTAAGCTGGTTTACCGGATGTCCCGGCTGGCGCGCGAGGAGCTCAGGCATTTCGAGCAGGTACGCGCGCTGATGGAAAAAAGAGACTGCGCCGATCGGCCGTTGACCGCGTCGCGTTATGCCGCCGGTCTGCGCAAGCTGGTCAGGAAAACCGAACCCGGTGCGCTGGTCGATATGCTGATCACGGGAGCCTTCATAGAAGCGCGATCCTGTGAGCGATTCGCGGCGCTGGCGCCGGAACTCGATGAGGAACTGGGACGGTTCTACACAGGTCTGCTGGCCGCCGAAGCACGCCATTTCGAGCAATACCTGGCTCTCGCCGTCGAATATCATGCGGGCAGTGAGGAGGAATTGCAGGAGCGGATAGCGTTTTTTCGCAGCGCGGAAGCGGCTTTGTGTTGCGACCCGGATCCGCAGTTTCGTTTCCACAGTGGACTTCCGGTAGCTGGCCCGGACCATTCATGATTGCACCCTCGCCCTCGCTTGATCCTTGCCTGCACATCGAATCTTCCTCCCTCGGAAATACACCGGGATATTCCGCTCGATCGGAATATCCGATGTGCAAACAATGCTCTGCGCAATCATCACGGCGAATCATGAATGGTCCGGGCCAGATACCGCCGGCGACTAATTAAGTTGGAGTAGCTGGATCCCGTTTTTGTCCCAGCGCACCATGCTGCCCTGTTCATACCAGGCGCCAAGCACGATGCGTTGCGCAGCGACTCCATTTTGCAGTTTGAAATCGTGCACGGCGGGCCGGTGCGTGTGTCCGTGCAACAACAAAGACACCTGCTGCCCGGTCATCAGGGTCTCGACCGCCTGCTGGTTGACGTCGCCAGTCTCCGCTGACTGCTGTTGCTGATAATGCGCGGATGCATCGCGGGCCTGGCGGGCAAAAGCGCGCCTTTCCGCCAGTGACTTCGCAAGGAACCGCTTTTGCCATTGCGGGTCGCGCACTTCTTTTCTGAATTCCTGGTATTCAAAGTCATCGGTACACAGCGCGTCGCCATGGCTCAACAACACGGTCTCGCCATACAACTCGAGTCGCGCGGGATCATCGATAAGTTGACAGCCGCTGGCGGCGGCAAACTGTTTACCAATCAGGAAATCTCGGTTGCCGTGCATCAGGTATACCGCAACGCCGGAGTCGCTGAGCACGCGCAGCTTTTGTTTTACCAACTCCGCAAATTCATCGTCGTCGTCATCGCCGACCCAGGCTTCGAACAGATCGCCGAGCAGGTACAAGGCATCGACCTGCCCGGCCTGTTTCTCCAGGAAGCTGAAAAAACGCTCGCTGATATCGGGTCGTTCGGGTGTCAGGTGAACGTCAGAGGCGAAAACTACAACCAATGGTGGCTTACTCCGCAGACGACCCGGGTCTTTGCACTATCAGGGAGATTTTTTCGATGATCACCATGCTTTGCGGTGCATCGGTCGGGAACGGCCCGCCGGGACCGGTCGGAATGGCGGCAATGGCCTCGACCACCTCCATGCCTTCGACCACCTCGCCAAACACCGTATAACCCCAGCGGCTGGGGCTGGGGTCCAGACGGTTGTTATCGCCAAGATTGATGAAAAACTGCGAGGTGGCCGTGTGTGGCAGATTGGTACGCGCCATTGCAATCGTGCCCGGCTGATTGCTCAACCCGTTGCCGGATTCATTCGGGATCGGTTTGCCAACCGGCTTTTCGCTGTAATCGACCAGGTAGCCGCCACCCTGGATCATGAAACCGGGGATGACCCGATGAAAAATCGTGTCGTCATATTGATCCTTTTTCACATACTCGAGGAAATTGTAAATGGTGATTGGCGCTTTTGCCGTGTCGAGTTCCACGACGATGTCTCCACGATTGGTCTCGATCCTCACTTTCGGATAAAGCGGGAGTTCCTGAGCCTGCATCGTGGGCACAAAAAGCCCCAGGGTCAGCGCAACAATCAGTTTTTTCATCAACGACCTCCGCTATGCCGTGGATGACAATGATAGGCCGAGTCGGCCAATGGATGATAGCCTTGCCGGCACATGGTTTTGTCGCAGACAGGGGTTTTCGCTACCATTGCCCGTCATGAATAAAGTTGCCGTCACCACCCGTTTCGCACCGAGTCCAACCGGTCATACCCATCTCGGTAACCTGCGTACCGCGTTGTTCAACGCGCTGCTGGCGCTTGCCGCCGGCGGAGAGTTTCTGTTGCGCTCGGAAGATACCGATCGCGACCGCAGTGCCGAGAAATATCTCGATGCGATGTGTGATGATTTGCGCTGGCTGGGACTGGATTGGGATCTGGGTCCGGGCATGGAAGACCCTGCCGGTGAGCGCGGCCCGTTCCGGCAGTCGGAGAGACAGGCCATATACCAGGCCTGGTTCGACAAACTCAGCGAGCAGCGCCTGGCCTATCCGTGTTTTTGCAGTCGGCAGGATCTCGAAAGGTCGCGCAAGGCTCAGCAGCGGGCGGGCAGGGCGCCGCGTTATGCCGGTACCTGCCGCGAGCTGAGCGAGCAGGAAATCAAAGAGCGTCTGCTCGACGACCAGCGACCGACCCTGCGCTATCGGGTCGCAGATGAAGGGTTTGTCGAATTTTCCGACCTGGCCAAAGGGCCGCAGCGCTTCGAGCTGGCCGACATCGGCGATTTCATCGTGCGGCGTTCGGATGGTACACCGGCTTTTTTCTTTAGCAATGCGTTGGACGACTCCCTGATGGGTGTGACCCACGTGCTGCGCGGCGAGGATCATCTGGCCAATACTCCGCGGCAAATCGTCTTGCTGCGCTCACTGGGCCTGGAGGTGCCCGTGTACGGGCATTTATCGCTGATCGTCGGCGATGACGGCAAACCCCTTTCCAAGCGCCACGGTACGGGGAGCTTGAAAGACCTCAGGGAGCTGGGTTATCTGCCGTTGGCGCTGAACAATCACTTGTTTCGTCTCGGCCATGCCAGCGACAGCGGAGACCTGATGACCCTGGACGAGATGACCGGGCATTTCGATTGCGCACATCTTGGGCGGGCGCCGGCGCGACACGACCCGGTGCAGCTCGATCACTGGCAGAAACTGGCGGTGATGAAACTCAGCGATGAGGAAATCAAGACCTGGCTGGGAGCCGATGCCGATGGCGGTTATCTCGGTGGCATGGTGCCGGCGGATCAGGAGCAGGATTTCATCGGCCTGGTGCGTGATAACCTGCAGCGGCCCTCGCAGGCCGTCGCGTGGGCGAAAATACTGTTTGCCGATGAGCCGATCAGCGGCGAAATGATCAGCGCGGGTTTGAGCCATATCGAAGCCGGTTTTTTTGAGGACGCGGCTGGCTTGTGGAGCAAGGGGCACAGCAGCTTTCGCGATTTTTCCGGTCAGCTCAGCGAGAAGACCAAACACAAGGGCAAAAAGCTGTTCATGCCCTTGCGGGTGGCTTTGACCGGCGAGTTGCATGGTCCGGAGCTCGAGAAAATAGCCGCATTGATGGGGAAAGACCGCGTGGAACGGAGATTTCTCGAGGCCGCCGAAAGATGTTGAAAATACACAACAGCCTGAGCGGGAAGAAAGAGCGCTTTGTACCGCTGGAGGCGGGCAAGGTGCGCATGTATGTCTGCGGTATTACCGTTTACGACTACCTGCACTTAGGCCACGCACGCATGCTGATCGTGTTTGACATGATTACGCGCTGGCTGCGTGCCAGTGGGTATCAGCTCACCTACGCCCGCAACATCACCGATGTCGATGACAAAATTATTGCTCGTGCCAATGAAAATGGCGAGGACATCGATGCGTTGACGGCAAGATTCATCGACCTGATGAATGAGGACTGCGCGGCGCTCGATGTGCTGCCACCCACCTACGAGCCGCGGGCGACGGAAACCATGGACGCGATCATCGTGATGATCGAAGCGCTGGAAGCGAATGGTTATGCCTATCGCGGCGATAACGGGGATGTTTATTACGCGGTGGCCAAATTCGATGGCTATGGAACCCTGTCCGGCAAAATTCCAGCCGACTTGCGTGCCGGTGCCCGGGTCGAAACCGATCCGAACAAACGCGACCCGCTGGATTTCGTGTTGTGGAAAGCTGCCAAGCCCGATGAACCGTTCTGGCCGTCACCCTGGGGCGATGGCCGGCCCGGCTGGCATATCGAGTGTTCGGCGATGGCGACCAAAATCCTGGGCAACGTGTTCGATATTCATGGCGGTGGCATGGATTTGAAGTTTCCGCATCATGAGAACGAGATCGCCCAGTCCTGCGCGGCCACCGGCGAAGACTTCGCTAAACTCTGGATGCATAACGGTTTTGTGCGTATCGACAACGAAAAAATGTCCAAGTCGCTGGGCAATTTTTTCACGGTGCGCGAGATTTTCAAAAGTTATCATCCCGACGAAGTCCGCTATTTCCTGCTCGGCGCGCACTACCGCCAGCCAATCAATTACAGCGAATCCGAACTGCAGGCCGCGCGCGCGGCATTGACGGGGTATTACTCGGCGTTGGCCAAAGTCGATCTGCAGGCGGAAGATTCACCGGTCGTCGATGAGGCGTACGCGCAGCGTTTTGCCGATTCCATGAATGACGATTTCAACACGCCGGGTGCAATGGCGGTGCTCGCGGATCTAAAACGCGAACTGAATCGCAGCCTCAAGACCGGCGAGCAGGGCAGGGCGAACAGCCTGGGCCGTGAGCTGGTCCGCCTGGCTGGAATAATCGGATTGTTGGGCCTCGAACCACAGGCCTGGCTGCAACGATCCGCACCGGATGCGGCAGCGGGCGAGGAACTGAGCGATACCGAGATCGAATCGCTGATCGCGAAACGCAAGCAGGCGAGGGACGACAAAGACTGGGCCGAGTCCGACCGGATACGCGATTTACTCGCGACGGCCGGCGTTCAACTCGAAGACGGTCCTGACGGGACGACCTGGAAAAGATAGTTCTCGTGTGACCACGGATTGCAGGGTCAAGGCAAAAACGTTTTTGTGCAAGAGGGCCTTTTTGGTCAGGACGACCTTATGCCGCGGAGCACACGCGACCGAAGGAAGTCCCCGTGCGGGAGATGTGCGAGAGCGGCCAGGCCCGCTAAAAATTCAATCGCACGATTGCGCAGATTTCAGCGTGTTTTCCAGCAGAATGGCAACCGTCATCGGCCCGACGCCACCCGGCACCGGCGTAATCCACGATGCTCGCTTGCTGGCCTCGGCAAAACCCACATCGCCGACCAGCTTGCCATCTTCCGTTCGGTTGATGCCGACATCGACGACCACCGCACCCTCGGCAATCCACTCACCCGGGATCGCTTCCGGTTTGCCGATCGCGACAACGAGGATTTCAGCCTGTCCGACCCGCGCACGCAGGTTTTTGGTGAAACTGTGGCAGATGGTGACGGTGGCGTTGGCCAGTAGTAACTCCAGCGCAATCGGCCGGCCTACGATATTCGATCTCCCGACCACGACCGCATCCTTGCCACGGATTTCGATCTCATTGACTTCCAGCAGACGCATTATGCCCAGCGAAGTGCAAGGGCGCAGGTGTGGTGTGCCTTGGGTAAGCAAGCCGATGTTTGTCGAATGAAAGCCGTCGACGTCCTTGATCGGGCCGACCGCCTCGGTGATGGTGCTTTCATCGATCTGATCAGGCAGCGGAAGCTGCACCAGGATGCCGTCTATTTCCGGGTCCTGGTTAAGTTGGTCGATCAACTCCAGCAGTTGTGTCTGCGATGTATCAGCTGGCAGGTCAAAGGCTTTTGAGACTATGCCTGCTTCCTCGCAAGCTTTTCGTTTCTTGCTGACATAGATATTCGACGCAGGATCGTCACCGACCAGGACGACCGCCAGGCCGGGTCTTCTTAACCCCTGAGCGAGACGCTGGTCCACCGCCAGGCGTACATTTTCCCTGACCTGCCGCGCGGCAATTTTTCCGTCTAACAATCTGGCTGTCATGGTTGTTTTCTGCTTCTCGGGATGGTCCGGGGACCGCGCGAATTATACACAGTTGCCGGTTTTACACGTGAATATTCACA
>JAPUHG010000278.1 GCA_027297845.1 Gammaproteobacteria bacterium
AGCCTCGGGACAACGATGTGAGCATTCAGATAAACCAGAGTGGATCGCTGATCAACACCCCCGAGCAGCACCTCGCGGTGAAATGCCCTCATTGCGAAGTGCTCTCTCACATCACACCGATCTCGACCCCCGATTTCAAAAAACTGATGCGTTTCAAACCCAGCCAGGTCGGCCTGGTCTATCGTTGCGATTCCTGCAATTCACCAGTGTTTCTCAAGCACACGGTCAAGAGTTATTACACTGATCATGTCACGCTGTCGTCTCACTTCATCGAGATCGAACGACCACGGGAAAAATTCAGTTATACCTATCTGCCCGAGGAAATCGAGGATCTGTTTCGCGAAGCGCTGACTTGTTATTCGAACAACTGTTTCACCGCGTTTGCGGTGATGTGCCAGAAAACAGCCCAAGCTGTTTTCGCCGATCTTGGCAGCATGGAACGCCTGCACCTGTTTGATGAGTTTACCGAAGCCCGCGACATGGCGGACATCGACGAATCCACGTTCGTGTTATCAAAAAATATCGTTTTTGATGCCGATACAAAAATCCGCATGCTGCGAGCCACAGAAGCGGCGGTGCTGATGGAGTTGATGAAAGACCTGCTTTACCAGGCCTATGTGCGCAAGGGAAAGCTGCAACAGGCGGTCATGATGCGCCAGTTCTTCATCGCCGGCGATGAAAATGGCGATACGACTAACGAACAGGAAGAAAACACGGTTACCCTGCCGGGACCCGAAAGTTGAAAGCGCAACTAAGTCGCCAGCGCGAATCTCAGCCACATCCAGACCAATACGATCATGCTTAGCATGTATACGCTAAAGCGGTGAACAATTCGGTTATAGGTCGACTGGATCAGGCTGTGCAGAGCTCTTAACCCGACATAGGCCCAGGCGAGGTTTAAAAACGTCGCATCGACCCTGCTGAGCACAAAAAGCACGATGCACAGCAGGTAAAAAAGCACCGGCATCTCAAACAGGTTTTTCAGATTGTCTGATGGCCCGGCCACCGGCGCCAGGATTTTCTCGCCTTCAGTTTTGCTTTTCAACGCTTCCGGATCGAGTTTTTGTCTGCGCATGAACCCAAGGCGCTTGTGATACATGAATAACCAGACCAACAGGGTCAGAAAAACCAAGGCCGTGACCGGCGCAAAAATCTGTTGCTGCTCCATTCGTTTCTCCCTGGCCTATCAGTTATCAATCATGCAAGCATAGAGGTGCCGGTGTTAGCTTATCGCCATATCTGGCGAGCAAGTGTACCGGCAACGGGTAAGAATAAGGCAATAAGTTAACGCCGGCACTTTAGCGAAAGCTCTTCTATAATTAGCTCATTAGAGTTTTGCAATTGGGGGGTACCGCAGCAATGTTGACCTATCGAACTTCATCGATCTGGACGATTTTGTGCATGATTGGCATGCTCGCCTGCTCTGCCAATTCGAGCGAATTGGCAGAATTGAGCGCAGAGGAACTGGCAGGCATTCGAGATCTGGATAGCCGTTTCGTGAGCGCTTACAACCGTCTTGATGTAGACGCCTTCATGGACTGTCTGTGGAAAAGCCCGAATCTCGTGGTATTGCTCTATGACGGGACCGTATTCATAGGCTGGGACAGCGTGAGGAAGGTGACGGAAGAGTTCCTCGCAGGACTCGAATCCGCCCACGTACAGATCGACGAAGTCACGTTCTTGCGATCTGGAGATGCGATCATGGCGGTTGGCACGGCATCGTACAAATTGCAGCCAAAGGATGGTCCGTTACAAGAATTCAGTGCTCGCTGGACAGACTTCCGCCGCGTCGAGGACGGGCAGTGGGTCTATGTCAGCGACCATGCCCAGACACTCGCGCCGCCGACTCCGTAGGCCAAAGAGGTGTCAGCGGTACCGGCGTCTAACTTGGCGAAGTGGGTTGTCTGGATCAGCTATCAATCATCGGCAGATCGAGATCACGCTCTTTCGCGACTTCGATCGCTTTTTCATAGCCCGCATCGGCGTGCCGCATGACACCGGTTCCGGGGTCGTTGACCAGTACCGTCGCTAGCGCTTTTTCGGCGCGTTCGCTGCCATCGGCGACGATCACCACGCCGGCATGCAACGCATAGCCCATGCCGACGCCACCCCCGTGATGGAAACTGACCCACGATGCGCCGCTCGCGGTGTTCAGCAAAGCGTTGAGCACGGGCCAATCGGCTACCGCGTCCGATCCGTCCTTCATGCCCTCGGTCTCGCGGTTTGGCGAAGCCACCGATCCGGCATCAAGATGATCCCGACCGATGACGATCGGCGCCTTCAGTTCACCGGTGCGTACCATTTCATTAAAGGCCAGGCCGAGCATGTGGCGCTCTTTGTACCCAAGCCAGCAAATCCTGCATGGCAAGCCCTGGAACTGGATGCGCGCGCGGGCGTGATCGAGCCATTGGTGCAATTCTTTTTTATCGGGGAACAACTCCCTCGCTTTGGCATCGGTCTTGTAGATGTCTTCCGGGTCGCCCGATAGCGCCGCCCAGCGGAACGGACCCATGCCCTCGCAGAACAAAGGCCGCACATATAACGGCACGAAGCCCTTGAAATCAAAGGCATTTTCGACGCCGGCATCCTGCGCCATCGCGCGTATATTGTTGCCATAATCGAAGGTCGGGATGCCCTTCTCATGGAAACCCAACATCGCGCGAACCTGCACCGCCATCGAATCTTTGGCCAGGCGTACATACTCCTGCGGGTCACCATCGCGCAACTTTGCCGCCTCTTCGAGACTGTAACCCTGCGGTATGTAGCCATTGAGCGGATCGTGGGCCGAGGTCTGATCGGTAACCAGGTCGGGCAAGTCTGCACCGGCGAGAATTTCGGGAAAAATATCCGCCGCGTTGCCAAGCAAACCGACCGAGATCACCTCATCATCGGCAGTCGCCTGGTTGAGCATGCCCAGCGCTTCTTCCAGGGTGTCGGCTTTTTTGTCGAGATATCCGCTATCCAGACGTTTTTGAATACGCTCGGGATCGACTTCCACGGCGAGACAACAGACACCGGCAAAAACAGAAGCCAATGGCTGCGCGCCACCCATCCCACCCAGGCCACCGGTCAGCAACCAGCGGCCCTTGGCGTCGCCGTCATAATGCTGGCGCCCCGCTTCGACAAAGGTATTGTTAGTCCCTTGCACGATG
>JAPUHG010000279.1 GCA_027297845.1 Gammaproteobacteria bacterium
TACATTTTCACGAACACCACGGAGTGGGTGTCCTACGAGGACATCCAGGCCGACATATTCGACCACCTGCTCGCTATCATTCCTGAGTTTGGCCTGCGCGTTTATCAGAAACCGTCCGGGATGGATATCAGGGCACTCGAATCGGCGAATCGTTAGCGCCGCCAGAGTCTTATTCAATGGTCAGGTATTCGCCCATCGCGGCGATATGTTGCGGACCCATACGGCAGCAGCCGCCAATCAGCCTGGCGCCCGCGTCCCGCCAAACTTTGGCAGCGGCCGCACATTCACCAGGGCTAACCGTGCCAGACCATGAATGGTTTCCCGCATCGTAATTCTCGCCGGAATTCGGGTAGACCACGATCGCCTTATCCGGTGCAGCGACCTTGATTTGTTCAATCAGCCATGGAATCAGGCGCGGCGGCGTACAATTGATGCCGATAGCGTGTACCTGCGGATGATCGCGGAATAAACCAGCCACCTGTACCAGTGGCGTGCCATCGCTGATGCAACGCTCATCACGACAAGAAAAACTTATCCATACAGGACTGGTCACATTCTTGAGGAGCTCACAAAGTACCTGGGCTTCTTCGAAATCCGGGATGGTTTCGCAGGCGAGCACATCGGCGCCGGCCTGGTCGAGGATGTGTAGCCTTGCTTCATGAAAACGTCGCAGCGTTTCCTGACCGATACCTGAGTAGCCGGTGTATTCGGAACCGTCATGAAGGGTGGCGCCATATGGACCGACACTGGCAGCGACGATCGGCAGCGGGTCCGTCCCGGGTTTGTCGTCCAGGTATTGCCGCCTCGCCTTCTTGGCGAGCAACACCGAGCTTGCGATCAGCTCATCGGCATCCATTGCTGACAGACCCAATGACATGAAGCCCTGCCGGCTGGCCTGGTAGCTCGCGCTGATAATACATTGGGCGCCGGCATCCAGATACGCACGGTGCACATCGATGATTGCTTGCGGATCACTTTGCAAGAGAGCTGCAGACCAGAGATCCGTGCTGATGTCGTAGCCTCTTGCCTCGAGTTCCGTGGCCAGCCCACCATCGAGCAGCATGGAATCCGGACGCGCAAGGGCCTCAACGAAGAGGTTCTTATCCGTTCGCTTCGTGTTCATTCGTAAAACGAGGAAAAGTTATTCTGAACTCCGCTCCCGGTTCCCGGTTGATGATATCCACCTTTCCGTTCATCGCTATTGTCAGTTGGTGGACGATGGCCAGGCCTATGCCCGTGCCCACGGTTTCGCGGGTGAGTTCTGACTCTGAACGATAGAAAAGCTTGAAGATTTTTCTCATCTGGTCCTTGGGGATGCCCGGACCAAAATCTCTGACCGCAAACAGCACCTGGTTGTCGCTGGTGAGTTTGCTCCTGATCTCGATGGCCTTGTGGTCTGCGTTTTCCGAGAACTTGATGGCGTTGTCGACCAAGTTGATAACGATCTGGGCGAAGCAGTCTTCGTCGATCACGATTGAGGCCTGATCTGTCTCGTCGTCACGATTTGTGGTCAGCTCAAAGCCTGCACCTTCTACCTGGTTGGCGATTTTTGACTCAATGTTACTCATCAGTTTGCCTACCTTGGTAGTCTGCAAATCGAACTGCGGCTCGTTTCGCGTAATCCTGGAAAGCTGCAAGACGTTGGAGATCAGCCTGCTCAACCGCTCCGATTCATTGTGAATATATTCGTAATAGGTTTTTCGTTTCTCCTCATCGGCCCAGCCTTCTTTTAGCATTTCACCGTACATGCGGATCGATGTAAGCGGTGTCTTGAGTTCATGACTCACCGCCGAGACGAAATCCTGCTGTTGCCTCGCCAGGTTGATCTGGCTCAGGCCCAGCCGGTACAGGAAAAAAAATCCACCAAGAAATACGATCGCTATAACGACGCTCGTCCAGCCAAGGACCCTGGCGCCCGGACCTGGCGGCAAACGCTTGATGCTGAAAATAAGCTCCAGGCTATTCAATGGCGCAGACAAGCGATTCCGATAAAGCAATGAACCGTCCAGGGCCCGATTCTCGTTGGGATAGCTTGAAACATCGCGCCCACTGATGGTGTGGATGACATCGTCCTGGTAGGCGACGATCGCATTCGACATGTCTGATAGAGCGGTTCCCATGAAACGCGTCTCGATGATGTCCTCGATAAACACCGCTTGGTCGATAAGCAAGCCCTGGATATAGCGCTCGCTATCGCGCCAGACTTTTCTGAAGAGAACCAGGTGGCCGCTATCGAGTAAACTGAACTCCAGCGGATCGATCTCGCTCTCGAAGGTATTTATTCGAAAATCGACAGAGCTTTTAAGCGGCTCGAAGTCGGCCGGCGAAACGGCGGCGGGGAGCACACTCGTTTCCTTGCGCTTGGCCCTGGCCGGGGTTTCGGTGCGGCCACCATCCAATCTTTCCTGTTCGTTCGCTTTCCGCTCAAGCTCCTCGCTTTTCTTTTGCAGATCCGCATCGAGCTTGAGATCGGCAACTTTGCCGATCGTATTGAGGCGCTTTCCCGATTTAGTGGTTTCACCGACGGCGTCATCGAGGTCCGCCGAACTGGCGCTCATAGCACTTACAGATTTGTCCTGCCTCGGAAGGTTCAATCGATCGAAAATCTGCTGGCTGTATATCTCGCTGGCGCGTGCTGCCGGTTTCAATGGCGCCGCTTCCAGCTTATCGATGGCATCCTTTTCGCCCGGAGCATCACTCATAAACCCGCCAACAGCAGCTTCTTCCAGCGTACCGTCCCTGGCGACGGCCATTTCCGCACTGACTTTTGGTTCGCGTATGGGCTCCGCGGCGAATTGGCGTGCTCGCGTTTGCGGGCTTTCGATCCTATCCGCCTCTTGTTCATCCTCGAGACCGACATTGACGGCCGCGGGACTGGCAACAAGGCCGCGGCGGAACTCGCCCTCAGGCCGAGACCTCACCAGTCGATTGTCATCCAGGACTGCCCGGATCTTCTGGGTCAGTTCCAGGCGGTCGCTGTATTCATCCGCGCCGATACCGAGCTCCTCAGGGTCAGCGTCTTCCGGTGGTATTAACGGACTGCTAAATACGCCATCGCTATCGACCTGAAAATAGCCGAGTACACCGGGCAGGCTCTCGGCGACTGGAAACACGGACAGAGGCGAGCGTTGCAGGACATTAACTTTCGGGTCACCGGTAACAACCAGGAAAGAATAATCTGCGAACGACCTGGCATCGGCTGCACTGGTCATTTCGATCAGCCTGGCATCGATGCGGTTGGTCAGTTCCTCGGCCAGACCACGGTATTGATGGAACGCCTCCCATTTGAGCTGACTATAGCCTTGCCAGATCAGTGCCGCCGTCGGGATCGCCAGGGCCAGGAAAAAAACCGTGAGCAGTTTCCTCAAGCGGTTCTGGTCGTAACCTTTGATGAAGGACGTGGAAAACATGGCTTAGGCTTCCGTCACCAGGCGGTAACCTGCACCACGCACGGTGACAAGATTTTCAGGCTCCTTAGGATCGGTCTCGATCTTGCGTCTGATTTTGGCGATATGGATATCGACCGTGCGCGTTTCGATATCGAGGGTTTTGGCGTAACCCCATACCTTGAGCAACAATTCTTCTCTCGACACCGGCCGGTCCGA
>JAPUHG010000028.1 GCA_027297845.1 Gammaproteobacteria bacterium
GGACTACATCGAATTCCCGTGTGCAGATTTTGATGCGGTTCAGTCCTTTTACGAAAAAGCTTTTGGCTGGGCATTCACGGACTACGGCCCGGAGTATCGCGCATTCACCGACGGCAAGATCAATGGCGGCTTTCGTCGCGCCGACCTCTACGCTTCGACACAGAATGGCGCGCCCCTGGTGATACTGTACGCCGAAGACCTGGAAGACACGCGTGCAAGGATCGTGCCGAGTGGCGGCACGATCATCCAGGATATCTTCTCTTTTCCCGGGGGGCGCCGCTTCCATTTCGCGGATCCGAATAATAACGAGCTGGCGGTCTGGTCGGACCACTAGTTCGCATGATGCGTGAGACGAGGACGCCATTATGGGGCGCATAGAAAATCGGCTTGCTGAATTGGGAGAGTCATTGCCTGCGGCCAAAAGTCCGGTCGCCAACTATCTCGGTTGCAAGAGAACCGGCGACATGCTTTACGTATCCGGACGCGTGAGTCGGATTCGTGGGGAGGTTGGCAGTGAACTTGACCTGGCGCGGGCACCGGAAGCTGCCAAAGAGGCATTGCTCGATATATTGGCGATCGTAAAGGCTGAGATTGACGATCTCGACAGCGTTATCTCCATTGAAAAACTGAATGGTTTTGTCAGGTCGGCAGCCTCGTTTACGGACCAACCCAAAGTCATCGACGGTGCATCCGATCTGCTGGTCGAGATTTTCGGCGACGACGGGCGCCATGCGAGAACAGCAACAGGCGTTGCCCAGTTACCGTTTGGTGCCGCAGTGCAACTCGAAATGATTATGAGGCTGCAAGGCGAATGACAGCATCGGGAGCAGAGTCGTCGAAGGACAGTGACGCTCGGGAACGATTCCACGACCGGATGATATCGCTGTTGCTTGCTGCAATCTGGGTGCTGGCGGCACTTGTCGTCTGGAAGAGTGACGCAGATATCCCTGCGTCGATGCTTTTGATAGGAACCGCTTTTTTCATCATGCTGGTCCCCGCGATGAAAGAACTGGTCAGGATTCTGGACCAACGGGTGCGGGCGCAGTTCGGACTCGATGATTCCCTCGACGAATAGCAGCATATGCGGAGATTAATTTGAATTGGGAGGCAATCAGCGAAGTTCTCGCAACATCACCCGGGCAGGCGGACACGGTCGCCCGGACAAACGGTATTTCCAAAAACCAAACCAACCGATGGGGAGTCCGGTGAATGACGAAACAAAGCTGAAATACCTGAGTTCTGCGCTGTACGTCTTTGGTACGATATTCATTGTCGGTATCTGGGCCATGATGTAGATTTGGCCAGACGGCTGGAGCTGGCAGCCGAGGAACAGGTAGCGAGCGGAGAATTTTTGCCAATGAATATGTTTTACTGGGCGATCATAGTACTGGGCGCGTTTGTCGCGATCTGGATATTGTTTGTCGCGCCGGCGGAGCGCCGCCATCATGAACGCAAGCTGGAGCTATTGCAAAAGAAGATAGAAAAACGCCAACTTCAAGAGGGCCAGGTGCAGAACAATTCCTCAAGCGTTCAGAATAACGACATACAGGAATCCTGATGCCCATACTTTATCCTGCTTTTGCAATGATGGCGCTAACCATTTTCTGTATGGTCCGCCTCGGTCTTCTCAGGTGGGTGGCAGTAAGCCGTGGTGAGGTTGATCCGCGTTTCTTCAGCCTGTTTCGCGGCTACGATGAGCCGGAGAAACTGGCCGCTTATTCACGGCATGTCGTGAATCTTTTCGAGGCGCCTTTGCTGTTCTATGTCATCGTCCTGACGGCTTTTGTTACCGGGCAATCGGGATACTTGCTGCTGGGGCTGGCGTGGACTTACGTTGCACTTCGATTCTTCCACAGCTACGTGCATTTGACGTCAAATGTCGTGCTGACACGTTTCCGGATTTTTGTTGCCAGTATGCTAAGCCTGTCGGCCCTGTGGGTGATCGTGCTGACAAACATCATGCGGCAATAGTCAGGAACGATCCACCACATTGAAATCGCGAATAATCTTCGATCTCCAACCGGTTTTGCGGGGAGAGCACCTCGAACTCAGGCCGCTACGCGCAGACGACTATCAAAACCTCTATACCGTGGCCGCAGATCCGCTTATCTGGGAACAACATCCTGAGAGAGACCGCTATGTCGAAGATGTCTTTAAAGTGTTTTTTCTCGCAGCCCTTGAATCCGGAGGAGCGTTGGTCGCAATCGATTCCAGCACTAACAAGGTCATTGGGTCATCGCGGTTTTATGGATACGAGCAGGACAAAGGCGTGGTCGAAATCGGCTGGACGTTTCTGGCCAGGTCCCACTGGGGCGGGTTCTATAATCGCGAAATGAAACAACTCATGCTGTCGCACGCCTTCAAATTTGCAGACTGCGTAATTTTTCTCGTGAATCCTGAAAATATGCGCTCGCAACATGCCGTGGAAAAGTTTGGCGCCGTGCGTGTGGGATCAAGGCCCGATGGTGCTGGTCGAAACAGTACTGTTTACCAGGTCACGGCTTCGTCATTCTCCCGCGATACCTGATCGTTTGTTGAGCGGGCACCCCGGCACTGTACAGATCGAATGAACGGTCGCGGCGGGAATGGCTCGTCGAACCCGGCCTCGCTGGACAATACTTCTGCTGTCGGAGCGCAGCTATGCCAACTCAGTCCAGAAAGCTGACCCCGTAATCCAG
>JAPUHG010000280.1 GCA_027297845.1 Gammaproteobacteria bacterium
CGCATGACCAACCTTGACCCCGGCAACATCCGTGATCGCATTCAGTTTCCCGATCGGAAAAACGCCGACAACCAGCCCGATATCCCGGGCGCGTGGCCTGTCGTCGACATCGCCCGCATCGACTTGTAACGCAATCATGAAAAGAAGCAACGATTGAGCAACGGCAATTGTATTTCTTGTTTTCACAGGAGACCTCCGGCCACAAATTTTCAGATTGCCGCAGTTTACACTGCTTGTCTCAATTCGAAACAAATGGATTGTCACCGTGCGGCAATCTTGCAGCCACCGAGAAAAATTCCCGCTCGTGTCGCGTTCTGGCGACATCGATGCCCTAGCGCTTTTTTGCTCACACCCTACGCACTAACTGATACTATTCAGCGGTCAACACATGGAGGTGACACACATGCATAATCCTATATTCGTTAAGCCAGTTGTTTTTGCGTTGATCTCAGGATTGCTTTGTCTCGGTTTGCCGCAGGGATCGATGGCCGGCATGATTGGTACCGACTCGCTGATTGAAGCACAAGAACGGCAAGGTCAGATTGAGCGGATCAACGACATTCTGGCCAAGGACAATGTCAGACATCAACTGATCAGATTGGGCGTCGATCCGGCGAACGCCGAAGCCCGAGTCGCGAGTCTGAGTAATGCTGAACTTCTGAACCTGGAAACCAGCCTGAATGGATTGAATAAAGCTGGCGCCGGCGCTGTTGAGATTTTTGGCATCGTTTTCATCGTGATTCTTATCCTTGAATTGCTCGATGTCACCAACTTCGTGCATGGCATCTGACGGAAAGAGTGATCCTGCGATTCGCCCGGCTACTTTTGCCGCCATTGGCGTTGTTGGCGGGAGGCTGCGCGGGCAATGTTTTGCATGGCGAGGCGGAGCTGCCTCCGTCGGTCGAATGGCAGGAGACTCCGTTTTTCCCACAGGAAGAGTACCAATGCGGGCCTGCCGCACTGGCGACCTTGTTAAGCTCATCGGGTCAGGCCGTACGACCCGAAGAACTGGTTTCCAAGGTCTATGTCCCTGGAAAACACGGCAGTTTCCAGGCGGAGCTGCTCGCAGCAACCCGTAGTTACCAACGCGTCCCTTATGTCATTTCTCCGGATATGTCGGCCCTGCTGGCTGAGCTGGCCCATGGCCGGACCGTGCTGGTTTACCAAAACCTCGGCGCCAGGCGTCTGCCGGTATGGCATTACGCAGTAGTGATTGGATATTCTTTGGAAAATGACCGCATCGTTCTACGTTCAGGCACTTCGAAACGGCTGGAGCAATCGGCGCGGCGGTTTCTCAAGACCTGGAAAAGGGGTGAATTCTGGGGGAGGGTCGCCCTGGTCCCGGGCGAACTGCCGGCAACTGAAGACAAAAGCCGTTACTTGAAGGCGGTGGCTGCGACCGAATCTTCCGGCCACTTTGACCTGGCTATTCCGGCATACCAGGCTGCGCTCGACCGGTGGCCCGACAGTTCTACGGTACTGTTCGGCCTCGGTAATTCATTTTTTGAAAGCGGAGACTTGATCCAGGCCGAACAAAGCTTCAGGAAAATATTGGAATCCGATCCTGATCACACGGCGACGCGAAATAACCTCGCACAGATGTTGGCCGATCAAGATCGCTGCCAGGAGGCTCGACAGATTATTGGTGAAGCCTTGTCATTGTCAGATATTGAACCCTGGCTGTCGGAGGCCCTGGCCGCGACCGGTGAGCAAATTTCCCGCTGCGATGAGCAGTCCAAATGACGAGTTTTTTTCTCCCGGTATGTTGTACCGGGTATTATCGCAAGCAGGAACATTAAGCGACAAAAAAAACGAGGAATCATTCTTGCTAGCAATTGAACAATGTCCCGTTTGCCAGGGTCCTGGTGACTGGTATACGGATCGTGGTGATTACAAGATTTTTCGCTGCACCAATTGCACATTGTTTTATACGAGTCCCGTACCGGATGCAGAAGAACTCAAAACACTGTATCGAGACGAATGGTCTGTCCCCGCCGGCCAGACTTACATCCACCGCAGGAAACTAACCCGTGCATGGCGACTCGGATTGCGGGCAAGAAAGCTCCGCCGCCTGAGCTCGGGGAACAGCCTGCTTGAAATTGGCTGCGGCCCCGGAGACTTTCTTCGCGGCGCCAGAGCCGCCGGGTTTACCACCATAGTCGGCGTGGAACCCGGGGATGGCGAGGCAGAATACGCGCGCAGCCTGGGTTTCGAAATCTGCAACCAGATGTTCCTGGAAGTTGATTTTGCGGATGCACGCTTCGATGTCATCGTTTCCCGCCAGGTGATCGAACACGTCCCCGATCCGATCGAATTTTTGACGACCGCCGCCGCCTTGTTACGCCCGGGCGGCTGCATCATGCTGGAAACGCCGTGTAGCAGTCATTTCAAAGCACGCCTCGCGGGCAAGGACTGGCGTTACCTGTGGCCGCCATGGCATCTGAATTTATTCAATGAAAAAAGCTTTGCGGCTTTGTTCGAAAAATGCGGCCTGGAGGCGGTATTTTTCCGCAGACATCTTCGTAAAACCTATGTCACGGCGGTGGCTCGCCTGGCATCGGACTCATGCCACATCTATGATGTTGGTCAACACGACGCTGCTAGCTTGACTGCTGGCAACCGCGACTGAAACGGAGAGCCCTCGTTTTGAGTTTCTTTTCTGAATTAAAACGTAGAAACGTTTTCCGCGTGGGGTTCGCTTATCTCATCACAGCCTGGCTGGTGGCGCAGATCGCCGACCTGTCCCGCCTGTTGGTTGCCGCCATGCTGGGCGACAGCGGACAAGCCAACGAACTGGCCGGAACCATGGATGCAAGGTTGGCAGGACCGTTTTCGCTAAGCGTAGCGGTCTATCAGTGCCTGTGTGGAGCGCCGTTCGACATCGACAGCACACCTAATTTCAAGGCGCGCATCGAAGAAGCTGGATTTCCCTGGCCACCGCCTACGCGAATTCATTACCCCGCCAAAGACTGGTAACGAGGAATCGAAAAATGAAACGCCTTTGGAATTTTTTGTTTATCGTGATAATCGTTTCTTATTCGTTTGCCGGCCAAGCGACAGATCAGCCGGATATAAAGGAGTGGCTGGTTCCATGGGAGGGCACTGTGCCACGCGACCCCTATGTCGATTCTGAGGGCCGGGTCTGGTTTTGTGGCCAGCGAGGTAACTACATCGCTTATCTCGTTCCCGAAACGGGTGAGTTCAAACGCTACGAGGTCGAAACGGGGACCCATCCGCACAACCTGATCGTCGATCAGGAAGGATTTGTCTGGTATTCGTGTAACCGTAACGCACACATAGGTAAGCTCAATCCAGTAAACGGGAAAATCAAAAAGTTTCCGATGCCCGGAGCGGATGCGCGCGACCCGCACACGCTGGTGTTCACCAGCGAAAGCGACATCTGGTTCACGCTGCAGCAAAG